>DATGMV010000078.1:0-23270 GCA_035307185.1 Fermentimonas sp.
TTAATAAATAATTACACATTACCAAAAAGGTTCGGGGAGGTAGTAAAAAATGGCTAAATTAGAATCAACATTTAAAAATATGTTCCTGTCGCTATCGCTGATTTGTTTGGCTGTAGCATTTTTATTGGCACAAGTAAACAAAATGACTGCAAAACCTATTGCAGAAGCTAAAGCAATGAAACTTCAGTTGGCAATTGGAGAAGTTGTACCCGAATTTGATAATGATCCGGTAGCAGAAGTCTTTATGATTCCTGATGAGACAGGTGACTCACTTATGGTTTACCCAGCCACAAAAGGTGGAGAGTTAGTTGGAGTTGCAATAAGTAGCTCAGCTTCGGGCTTTGCCGGTGACATACAGATAATGGTGGGTTTTGACATGGACAACAAAGTTGTAAACTACGAGGTCTTACAACATGCTGAAACACCCGGATTGGGCTCCAAAATGGATGAATGGTTTAAAGACACTGAATCAGAGGGCAAATCGATACTTGGCAAAGATATGTCTATTGGTCCACTTGCCGTAAGAAACGATGGGGGGGGTATTGATGCAATAACTGCATCAACAATAACATCAAGAGCATTCTTAAATGCAGTTAATAGAGCTTTTGCAGCATACAATGATAACAGAGATAAACTTGATAATTAACAGATAAGAATATTAAGATGAATAAGAATTTAAGTGTACTCATAAACGGAGTCATACGTGAGAATCCAGTATTTGTTTTGTTATTGGGAATGTGTCCTGTACTTGCTACAACGAGCTCTGCTGTTAATGGAATGAGCATGGGATTAGCCACAATGTTTGTACTCATCTGCTCCAATGCTGTGATATCATTACTTAAAAATATGATACCTGATATGGTGCGTATTCCGGCATTTATTGTTGTGATTGCAACATTTGTTACAATTACTGAAATGATGATGAATGCATATGTACCAGCTCTGGCAGAAAGTCTCGGTTTATTTCTACCCCTAATTGTGGTGAACTGTATTGTTTTAGGACGTGCTGAATCATTTGCTTCTAGAAATGGTTTGGTTTCATCTGTATTTGATGGTATAGGTATGGGACTTGGTTTCACATTTGCTCTAACAATTCTTGGTGCAGTAAGAGAACTCATGGGAACAGGTAGAATATTCTCTATTAATATCTTCCCTGAACAGTTTGGCTCACTCTTATTTGTACTTGCTCCAGGGGCATTTATAGTGCTCGGATATCTAATTGCAACATTTAACAAGCTTAAAGCTAAAGCTTCAACTAATTAATACGTATCATTATGGAACTAATTGGAATTATAATAATAGCAATTTTTGTAAACAACGTTGTTTTCTCTCAGTTTTTGGGAATTTGTCCTTTCCTTGGAGTATCTAAGAAAGTTGATACAGCAATTGGAATGGGGCTCGCAGTGATGTTTGTACTTACAATTGCAACAATAGTAACTTATATTGTTCAAAAAGGTCTTTTAGAGCAATTCGGACTTGAATATCTTCAGACAATTACATTTATATTGGTGATTGCATCACTTGTACAGTTGGTAGAGATTATTCTCAAGAAAATATCTCCTTCATTATATCAAGCTCTTGGCGTATTTTTGCCACTTATTACCACTAACTGTATGATATTAGGTGTTGCTATATTGGTAATACAGAAAGACTTTAATCTACTTGAGTCGGTAATATATGCCGTATCTTCTGCAATAGGATACGCTATGGCAATAATTATTTTTTCAAGTATTCGCGAACAGTTGGCTTTAACCAAAGTTCCAAAATCAATGGAGGGAGTACCTATAGCTTTAATTACTGCTGGCGTAATAGCAATGGCATTTATGGGCTTCTCAGGTATTGACCAGGTATTTTAATTGAAATTTATTTTCTATATAAACTCTTTACAATCTCCGTATCTGAGCCGTAACATGCTTCAATAAAAAGGAAATTGATTGGGACTTAGTATAAGCTTGTAAGGAGTTAGTTAAACATCACGACGACTATAGTTTTATTTAAGCTTGAGAAAAGTTTCTTTTTGTCTACCTTATAAAAACTTCAATACCAAAATATTATGAACATGTTAAACCATTATCTTAAAATGGGGTCATAGTGTTAAATAAATGATGTTTCACCCTTTTAAACCCTACGGTTATGAAAACAAATATATTTAAACACCCGGTTATTTTAGTAGTACTTACATTAATATTAACATCCTGCTTCTCATCGAGAGACATGTACGCTCAGGGGTATGATGATTACTATTACGAAGATGAGTATTATGACAACTATAATAACGGTGGAATCAACTTTAATGTGTTCTATAATGAGTTAAGACCACATGGAAGATGGATTAACAATGGACGTTATGGTAGAGTTTGGGTGCCAAACGTAGGTAGAAATTTTCATCCTTACGCAACAAACGGATACTGGGTTATGACAGATTATGGAAATACATGGGTGTCTGATTATTCTTGGGGGTGGGCTCCTTTCCACTACGGTAGATGGTATTATGACGACTATTACGGATGGGCCTGGGTACCTGGTTATGAGTGGGCACCTGCATGGGTTTCATGGAGAACAGGTGGTGGATATTATGGATGGGCACCAATGGGTCCAGGGTTACATATAAACATTAATATTAACTTACCAGGTAACTACTGGACATTCATACCACATAATAGAATGTATCATAGAAATATGCACAGGCACTACAGAAGATACAGTCCGTCAATCTATAATCAAACAACTATTATAAATAATACATACGTATACAACGACAACCGTTACTACAGCGGACCAAGCAGCAACGATTTTGAAAGAACAACTGGAAGAAAAGCAACAGTACGCAGACTTGAGAGCTCTAACTCTCGTTCTTCCGGTAGAAGTGCAAGCGTAAGTAATAGTGCAGTTACTGTATACCGTCCAGAATCTGGTTCAAGAAACGGCACTAGAAGGAGTGCTACAGTAAACGAAGCAACCAGAAATAGTTCAACAAATCGTAATGCTACTTCAAGCAGACCAAGTAGGACTACTACAAACAGGAATGCAACGGTGAATTCTAACGAAAGAAATAGTACTAACAGAAATACAACCACTAACAGAAGTACTACAGCGAGTCCTACAAACAGAGAGCCATCAACTAACAATAGAAATTCAGGAGTAAACCAAACAAGAACTACTTCAACTAATAGAAATTCTAATATTAATACTCAAAGACCTACTACAAACAATAATAGAACCACAACAGTAAGACCTCAAAGTAGTACAAGTAGCACTAATAATAGAAATTCCACGGTTAGATCAAGCACTCCTGCAAGCAGCAACAGAAGCTCAACAGCTAGATCAAGTAGTTCTACAAACAGTAACAGTAGCAACAGAAGCTCAACTGTAAGATCAGCATCCTCCTCAAACAACAGTAGAAGTAGTGCTGCAAACACAAGAAGTAGTAGTTCTACAAATACTAGAGCAAGCTCTGGACGCAGATAGTGTTAAGTAGACATATTTAATCAAATAGTTTACATGTGTAATTTAATTAATAAAAAAGCCTCAGTTTAATTGCTGAGGCTTATCTATATAGTTATTAAAAAACGTTTATTTAAGATTATACATGTTGTTTTAAATTTATGAAGAAATATTATGCAAGGTCTTGCTGTTACTTTATCATTTAAACACTCTTAATCAATCCAACGTTTAGTTAGTTTTCCGTAATCATCAATTCGCCTGTCGCGAAAGAATGGCCACCAGCGGCGAACATTCTCAGTGCGTTGTTTGTCTATCTCCACGATTCTAACTTCTTCATCTACTCCCGATCTATATAAAAATTCTCCTTGCGGCCCGCATACAAAGCTATTTCCCCAAAACTGAATACCATTTGTAACACCTGAAGGGTCTGGTTCATATCCTGTTCTGTTTACAGATATTACAGGAATTCCATTTGCAATACCATGCCCACGCTGAATAGTAATCCATGCATCAAGCTGACGTTGCTTTTCATCTTCACTATCAGATGATTCCCATCCTATTGCAGTTGGGTAAATTAAAATCTCTGCACCAGACATAGCCATGAGTCGAGCTGCTTCGGGATACCATTGATCCCAACATACAAGTACTCCAAGTCTGCCAACTGAAGTA
Source organism: Fermentimonas sp. (assembly GCA_035307185.1). Classification (GTDB taxonomy): domain Bacteria; phylum Bacteroidota; class Bacteroidia; order Bacteroidales; family Dysgonomonadaceae; genus Proteiniphilum. Next base: position 4,114 of record DATGMV010000078.1, read on the forward strand.
TCAATTGGATTAAATCCTATATCTCCGGGTGTGAAATAAAATTTTTCATAGTAGGCAGGATCATCAGGTATATGCATCTTACGATATGTTCCGGCAATTGAGCCATCATTCTCTATTACTACAGCTGTATTGTGATAGAGACCTGCAGCACGTTTTTCGAATAGTGAGAGTACTATCACAACTTCAAAATCTTTCGCAAGTTTTCCATATTTTTCTGTAGATGGACCTGGAATTGGTTCTGCTTGATTAAAAACATCTGGATCTTCAGTTTGACAGAAATATAGACCATTATGAATCTCTTGCAGTATTATCAACTCTGCACCATCTTTAGCAAGAGACCTGATCTTATCTTGCAACTTTTGAATATTACTCTGTATATCCGAACTATTAGCTTGTTGTATGATTCCTACTTTCATATTAAATACGTTATTGTTTACATATTAGATAACATCGAAATATAACCCTTTGTTTTAGACCTATTTCTTTACATAACATGAACAAAAAAGAACATTGAAATATTAGACAGTATCATATAAATCCTTCAGGATATTGCATAGTTACACAGTGGAGAGATCCGTGCTGAATAATTAATGATTGACAGTCGATACAAACAATTTCTCTATCAGGAAAAGCCTTTTCTAATTGGACCTTAGCCACTTTGTCTTTTGTTGTACCATAAGTTGGCATTAGCACCGCCTGATTAATTATTAAAAAGTTGGCATACGTAGCAGGTAGTAATCCACCTGTCCCAAATAGGGGATCAACCATTGGTAGTGGAACTAATTTATAAGGATATCCTTTTGCTGAAACAAAAGACTTTAGTTCCATCTCCATCATTTGCAATTCAAAATAATGCGGGTCGCTAATATCGTCGCATTTAACATAAGCAATAGTGTCTTCACTGCAAAAACGTACAAGAGTATCAACATGACTATCCGTGTCGTCACCTAAAATGAAACCATGATTTAGCCATAATACCTGCTTCATACCTAAAGTCTTCTTAAGATAACTCTCTATCTCTTCCTTACTCATAGGTTGATTTCTGTTGGGAGCTAACAAGCATTTTGAAGTGGTTAGCAAGGTTCCGTTACCATCAGTTTCTATAGATCCACCCTCTAATATAAAATTGAGATGACTCCTATAGGCAACATTTTTATTGAATATTGATTTGTAGAATAATTTCTCTGTAATCTGATTATCCAGATTTGAGGCAAACTTTAAACCCCAGGCATTAAATCCAAAATCGAGTAATGTAGGTATTTTATCAATAAATACTGAGATAGCACTATGATCTCTTGCCCAAGTATCATTAGTTCCTATTTCGGAAAGTATAATGCTTTTTCTTTCTTCTTCAGTAAAGTACTGCTTTACATCCGATCCCGGAGCTACTACAATAATTAGTTTCTGTCGTTTGATTATTTCTTTTGAAATAGACACATAACAATCTATAACTTCATCCAAAATATCTACCCAGTCTGTTCCGGAATGTGGCCAAGTTAACTGAACAGCACTCTGATGATGCCATTCAGGTGGAAAATATATATTACCCATTTTAACCTTCCAAATTACCTCTTACTATTCCTCTGCTTGAACTGCGAATGAAATGTAGAATATGATTACGCTCATCTGTTTCGGGAAGTTCTTTTTCTATCTTTTCAGTAGCTTGAGATACATTATGCCCCGATTGATAGATATATCGATAAATCTCCTGCATTGAGTTAATTTGCTCGCTTGAGAAACCTCTTCTGCGTAGTCCTACAACGTTTAGACCCATAAAAACTATAGGTTCACGACCTACCAATATATAAGGTGGGATATCTTTTGGGATCTTTGATCCGCCCTGAATCATTGCATGGGAACCAATACGAGAGAACTGGTGAATTAGAGTGCCACCACTGATAATAGCAAAATCGTCAATTTCAACTTCCCCTGCCAACTGAGATGCATTGCCAAGAATTACATTATTTTTAAGTATACAATCATGGGCGACATGACTATAGGCCATTATCAGACAATCATTACCTACTACTGTTGTTCCTCTGGATGCTGTGCCACGGTTTACAGTTACGCATTCGCGGATAATGGTGTTATTGCCAATTACTGCAGTTGTATCTTCTCCATGAAACTTTAAATCTTGTGGAATACCTCCGATAGTTGCATGAGGGAATATTTTACATTCTTTTCCAATACGTGAGCCATAAAGAATGGTGGCATTACTCATTACCAAAGTGCCGTCACCTATTTCGGTGTTACGATCTATGAAGGCAAAAGGCTCTACTATAATATTGTCACCGAGTTTAGCTTCGGGATGTACAAAAGCTAAATTTGAAACCGTGTTCATATATAAGCTAAATTTTCTATTATTTATTCTTTACTATTTGTGCAGTTAGATCTGCCTCAGACACTACTTTATCACCAATGAATGCTAATCCTCGCATAGTTGCAATTCCTCTTCTCACCTCACCAATGATTTCTACTCGGAATATAACCGTATCACCAGGTACAACCTTATGTCTAAATTTAACATTATCTATTTTAAGGAAGTATGTTGAGTATTTTTCAGGATTATCTAAACTTGAAAGCACAAGCAGTCCGCCTGTTTGTGCCATCGCTTCTATTTGTAACACTCCGGGCATTACAGGCTCTTGTGGAAAATGTCCGGTAAAGAATGGTTCGTTTGTTGTAATATTTTTTACTCCTACTATGAATTTATCTGTTTTATGAATTATTTTATCCACCATGAGAAATGGATAACGGTGAGGTAGTAGCTCCCTTATGCGATTATTATCCATTATAGGTTCAACAGTAGGATCATATATAGGTGGCTGTACCTCGTTTAATTTTATATCCTTACGTATGAGTCTTGCCAATTTATTATTGATCTTATGTCCCGGACGAATTGCTATCAATCTTCCCTTAATTGGTTTTCCAATTAACGCCATATCTCCAATTATATCAAGTAGCTTATGCCGTGCAGGCTCATTAGGAAAAACAAGTTTTCGACTATTTAAGTAACCAAGCTCTTTTGCATTTTGCCTTGGAACATTTAGTTCATCTGCAATCTCATCCAATTCATTTTGAGGCAACTCTCTTTCGTATATTACTACAGCGTTATCAAGACTACCTCCTTTAATTAAACCTGCTTCCCTTAACTTTTGTATTTCGCGTACAAAAACGAAGGTTCTTGCTTGTGCAATTTCAGACTCGAAATCTGTTACTGAGTCCATTGTTGCAGACTGGTTAGGAATGTATTTTGAGTCGAACTCTATAAAAGAGTTTATACAGAAAGAATCGTCAGGAAGCAAAGTTAATTTTGATCCGGTTTCCGGATCCGACACTTCAATTTTTTTTCTGACAACATAAAAGTCTTTATCCTTTTCTTGTGTCTTTATACCTACTTTTTGAATAGATCTAACATATTCAATTGAACTGCCATCGAGTATTGGGAACTCAGATGCATCAACTTCAATCAAACAGTTGTCAATACCTAATGCATATAAGGCAGCCATACCATGTTCAATGGTACTAACTGTTACATCATTTTTTCCTATAACGGTCCCACGTTGTGTGTTCACAACGTTATCTGCTAATGCATCTATCACAGGTTGATCTTCAAGATCTACTCTTTTAATCTTTACGCCATGATCTTCCGGTGCGGGATTAAATGTTACAACAATCTCCAAGCCGGTATGAAGCCCTACTCCCTTCAATGTGAAGCTATCTTGAATGGTTTTCTGTTTCACTTTAATAAAAAATTAATTTCACATTTTGCCTAAATCTGTGCAAAGATACAATCAAAAGCACAAATTTCCACGACAAATTGTAAAATGTTTATAATTTGAATATAAAAAGGTTACTTACTCTACCCTATTCAGTTTGTTTTTTAATTCAGATAACTCTTTTTCCATAGCATTCAATTGTCTGTATATATCTGGTAATTTAGGTATAATGATGCTCGATTTAAAGAAGTTTTTTACAGGATAAGCAGGTGATCCCATTAACTCTGAGCCCTCTTTTGTGTTGCTAATTATACCTGACTGAGCGCCAATCTGACTATTCTTTCCGATTTTGATATGCCCTCCAATTCCTACCTGCCCCCCTAATACACAGCTCTCCCCAATCTTTGTTGACCCTGCCACACCAACTTGAGCTGCCATAGCTGTATTCTCACCAATTTCGCAATTATGTGCTATCTGTATTAGATTATCGAGTTTAACACCACGTCTAATTATTGTGGACCCCATAACAGATCTGTCGATAGTAGTATTTGCACCAATTTCAACATCATCTTCTATTACTACATTGCCTATTTGCGGGATTTTATTATATATCGCATCTTCTTTGCTGTAACCAAAACCGTCTGCACCTAAAACAGCACCAGAGTGTAAAATACATCTGTTTCCAATTATAGTATCGTGATATATTTTCACACCTGAATAGATAACAGTATTATTTCCAATATTAACGTTATCACCAATATATGAATGCGGATAAATTTTACTATTATCTCCAATTTCAACGTTATTACCAATATATGCGAAAGCTCCTATGTAAACATTCTCGCCTATTACTGCAGACTCTGAGACAAAACTCATGGGCTCAACTCCATACTTTACAGGAGTGTTCTTTTCTACCATATCCATTAATCTGCCGAGTGCTGCATAGGCGTTATCCACTTTTATCAGCGTTGCTTCGATAGCCTTCTCTTGCACGAAATCTCTGTTTACTAAAACTATATCTGCCTTAGTTGTATAAATATATGAGGTGTATTTAGGATTAGCAAGAAACGTTAATGTTCCGGGGGTACCCTCTTCAATCTTTGAAAAACTTGACACAGTGACTTCCTGATTACCAACGACCTCTCCATTAAGTAAATCAGCTATTTGTTTTGCAGTGTAAACCATTAAATAATAAATTTATTGAGACTGTCTTGATCATGGAATGGATTGATTAACATTCATAAATAAATATATATAAATGATCCGGACAACCCCCTCAATTAATAATTTTGTGTGTGCAAATAAACAACATATTTTCCAACTGGTAATATATTTATTCATAATATTTTTTAAACAGTCAGTTGGGTTAATTTGTTGAATTGAAAATAAAGTACTATTTTTGCACTCACTTTTTCGGGATGTAGCTCAGTCCGGTTTAGAGTACGCGTCTGGGGGGCGTGGGGTCGGAAGTTCGAATCTTCTCATCCCGACTAAAGTTACAAAAAACACCTGTGATTCTTTCGCAGGTGTTTTTTTGTATTGTGAAATGAAATAAATTGATAAACTACAACAATTTATTTCTATATAACTATTTAATCCACAAATGCATGCCTGAATCCATCAATTTTATTCCAGTTACCTCTAGTAAAATCAGGAACGGCAACAGGAGCATTGTTGTTTTCAATTGAGATTCGACTCAGTTCTGCAAGCGAACACCACTCTGCAAGATCATAAACATCCATATCGAGTGGAAGACCGTTTTGAAGACAATAAACCAATCGGTAATCCATAATGAAATCCATTCCACCATGACCACCAACTTCTTTTGCTTTCTCTTCAAGCTCCTTATGAATTCTATGCTTATAAGTATCCATAAGTGCAGCTTTAGTTTCCTGCGGAACAAAACTGTGGGCATTGAGATTTTCAATATCAGGAATTTCACTATTAGACAATGCAGATGACTCAAGAGCATATCCTTCTAATGGATATTTATTTGCGAAGCCTTTACTACCACTTACCTGATACATACGTGAATATGGTCTCGGTGAAGCAACATCATGCTGAATATGAATTGTTTTACCATTTTCGGTACTTATCATAGTCATAGTGTGTTGTCCGTTTGCAAAATTATAGGCACTATCAGGATCCATTCCCCTATTATTAATAAGATGCTCAGGAATATTTAAAGGTTTTGTATCCATAGAAACCAGAACATTCATTTTATCACCACGATGAATATCTAATACCTGTGCAGCCGGTCCCATGCCATGAGTAGCGTAAACATCTCCTCTAAACTCTTTATTATATTGTAATCGCCAATCGTTTGTGTAAGACTCCCAGTATGATCCAAGATCATGAATATATGCACCTTCTGCATGAAGTATCTCTCCAAAAACCCCTTGCTGTGCCATATTAAGTGTTGTTAATTCAAAGAAGTCATACACGCAATTTTCAAGTTGCATGGCATGCTTTTGAGTTCTTTCTGCAGTATCAATAATTGTCCAGATTTCATCTAATGTCATTGCAGCTGGAACCTCACATGCTACATGTTTACCTTGCTCCATTGCGTATACCATCATTTCGGCATGATTCTTCCAATCGGTTGCAATATACACCAAATCTATATCATCCCTTTCACAAAGCTCTTTCCATGAAACTTCACTGCCACTATAACCAACAGCTCTTGGCAAACCTGCTTTATCGAGTATTGTCTGAGCCTTTTCTACCTTTTCTTCATAGATATCACATAGTGCAACAATTTTTGTTCCTGGTATATGAGTGAAACGCCTAACGGCACCCGGTCCACGCATCCCAAGACCTATAAAACCTACTCTCACCGTATCAAGTTTTGAAGCAGTTAATCCAAGAACATCTTTTTGACCTGACGGTCGTTCAGGTACATCTGTTTGTATTGGTTCAAACGTACCTTTTGAGGAACCACGGTTACCTGTACAGTTTATAAATAAAATTGAAGCCAAGAAAATGGCAATAGTAACTAAACTTTTTTGCATAAAAATTGATTTATATAATTTGAATAATAATTCTTCATCATTTTAATAATTAACATCTAATTTAATATCTTCCTCCATTTAATACCTCTCTAATAATTTATTAGCCTCAAGCTTTGCCTTAGCAACAGAATTAGGGTTGTCGCAATCTATAAAGTATTTATCTGTATCAGGTATATTCAATTCTAAACCAAAAGGAACTCTATTTGGATTAGAAATAACATCTCTGTTTTCCTGATATATATATATCCAAAATTCTTTGTCCCCAAAAAGCTCCAATGCTAATAATCGTAGAGTTTCACCCTCATCCAGAACAGTTGTTTTCATTTCTGATATTTGATTCTTACTTTTATAATGATTATCAACGTATTCGGATATCGTATTATTTTCTTCAGATATAACAATATTATCTTCAGATACTACATTTATTCTATCTGTATTGATTAATGTCTTTTCCGTAGAATCAACTTTTACCTCTCTTGTTTGAAGTCGCATTGAAAAAAAAAAGTGCAGTAATAGCTATAGCTATACCTCCAAAAACAGGAACTATAATTTTACTAAAATTACGTTTATAACGTGGAGAGCTTTTATGAGGATATAGTACATCATGTTTTGGGATTGAAGGTATACTTGCACCTATTAGATTATGATTATCTGTATTTTTAAGTTCATCTTCTCTTACCGACTCAATTGTAACTTCTGCTTTAGAAACCCCCAATACTTCAAGTTTGGGCGTTTTTGCATTCTGTGAAATTGAGTCTAACTTTACCTTGTCGGCAACATCAGTCTCAACCATCTCTTCGATTTCGTTGGTATTTTCGGGAACATCAGAAATCACGTTTAATCCTGGAAGATCAACACCCTCGTTTAACAACGTAGGCTCAAAATTGACAAATGCACTGTTAACACTATTCAAAAGTGATATATCAGGCTCAAAAGTTATAATTAAGCTCTTAGAAGAATCGTCTGTTTTAACTTTATTCACATCAAAACCAGAACCATCATTTTCAACAATAGATTCAATTGAATCAAAAGATGTTTCTGAAAAATTCACATCGCTCTGGTAAGACTCAAAAACTATTTCAATTGCTGGAGGCATAAGAAGTCGCTCTCCCGTCTTGGTGTTTAACAAAATATACTCATCCCTTTTATGAGGTCTGAAAACACCAAAGTCTTCTATATAAACAATACCATTATCTATCAGCTCATTTGAAATTACACTTAAAATTACATCCAAAATTTCTGATGCATCCACTACTGAATTCTTAAGCTGATCTTTCAAAACATCTAAAACTTTGTTTTGTGTCATATTGTACCACTTTAAGACTTTTGCCTAATATGCAAAAATAAACTAATGAACAATCAAAAACAACAATAAGGTTAAATAAATAATTATTTTACTCGTCCTATAAGGTCAAATGGATAAGCTGATTCAATTTGAACATCATAAAAGTCTCCTATCAATAGCACTTGGTCTTTGTTAATCAAAACCTCACCATCAACCTCAGGCGAATCATATTGAGTTCGACCAACATAGTAATCAGGATCTTCTCTATCAATTATAACTTTTATAGACTTTCCAATTTTGAGCTCATTAACAGATAATGATATCTCTTCTTGAAGCTCCATTACACGATTCATTCTCTGTTGCTTAACAACAGCGGGAACATCATCACTATAATTCTTATCATTATAAGTATCTTCCTCATGTGAATATGGAAAAGCACCAAGTCGTTCAAAACGAAAACCCCTTACAAATTGGAGTAATTCTTCGAAATCTTCTTCTTGTTCGCCAGGGTGACCAACCATCATTGTTGTTCGAAGATGTATTCCAGGAACCTCTTCTCTAATTTTGTTTATCAAATCGATAGTTTGCTGCTTAGTTATATTCCTGCGCATAATATTCAGCATCCTATCACTAATATGTTGTAATGCTATATCAAGATACTTACAAACATTCTCTCTCTCTCGCATAACCCTTAGAAGATCTAATGGAAAGTGAGCAGGATAAGCATAGTGGAGTCTTATCCATTCCACCCCCTTAATATCAGAAATTCTTTCAACTAATTCGGGTAGCTTCATTTCTTTATACAGATCCAATCCGTAATAAGTAAGATCTTGAGCAATAAGCTGAAACTCTTTTACCCCTGCGGCAACCAACCTTCTTACCTCTTCTTCAATCTCTTCAACAGGTCGCGAATTATACTTTCCGGTAATCAATGGTATTGAGCAATATGAACATGTTCTATTGCAACCTTCGGCAATTTTTAGATATGCGTAATGTGGTGGAGTTGAAAGAGACCTCTCAAGCTCCAATTCCTTATTATAAGACTTTCCAAGTTCTGAAATAAGACTTCTCCAATCGAATTTTCCATAAAACTTATCCACTTCAGGAATTTCCTGTTGCAATTCCTCTCTATATCTTTCAGAGAGGCATCCCATCACATACAACTTCTTTAGCCGATTATTCTTTTTTGCTTCCACAAAAGATAAAATCATATTTACTGACTCCTCTTTTGCGTCTCCAATAAAACCACAGGTATTTATAATAGCTATTTCCCCGCGAGGTATTTCAGGGTCATGTTCAAGTGTGTATCCATTAGAAACAAGCTGTTTCATAAGAATTTCTGAATCCACAAGATTCTTAGAACATCCTAATGTTACAACATCAACTCTATTTTTAATTACTGACTGCTTCATTCTCCAAAAAGTGAATCAACAAATTCTTTTCTTTTAAACACTTGTAAATCTTCAATTCCTTCACCTAAACCTATATATTTAACAGGTATTTGAAACTGATCTGAAATTCCAATTACCACACCACCTTTTGCAGTACCATCGAGCTTAGTTATTGCCAAACCGGTAACCTCTGTTGCAGCTGTAAATTGTTTAGCCTGCTCAAAAGCATTCTGACCGGTAGAACCGTCTAAAATGAGCAGGACCTCGTGTGGAGCATCAGGAACTATTTTACCCATTACATTCTTGATCTTGGTAAGCTCATTCATTAGATTAACCTTATTATGAAGTCGTCCTGCTGTATCAATAATAACTACGTCGGCATTGTGCGCTTTAGCTGAACTTACAGCATCATATGCTACCGAAGCAGGGTCAGAACCCATCTTTTGCTTTATTACCGGAACATCTACCCGTTTACCCCAAATATCGAGTTGCTCAACTGCAGCTGCACGAAAAGTATCAGCTGCACCCAGATAAACAGACAAACCGCTCTGTTTAAACTGATAAGCAAGCTTACCTATAGTTGTAGTTTTCCCAACCCCGTTCACACCTACAACCATAATTACATGAGGTTTATTTTCTTTAGGAACTGAGAACTCTGATACATCGTTTGAGTAATTCTCTGTAAGCAACAGAGTTATCTCCTCTCGCAATATACTATTCAACTCGCTTGTACCCACATATTTATCCTTGGCAACTCGAGCTTCAATTCTGTCAATTATTTTGAGTGTCGTATCAACACCAACATCTGATGTTACCAATATCTCTTCCAACTCATCGAGAATATCATCATCCACTTTAGACTTACCTGCAACTGCACGAGTAATTTTTGAAAAGAAATTCACTTTAGTTTTTTCAAGACCTTTGTCAAGTGTCTCTTTTTTTTCTTTTGATGATCTATTGAAAAAGCCCATATTGCACTCAAAATTAAATTAATAAACAGAACTTATTTATACTACAAAACTACTAAATAGTAAACAAAAAAAATCCCTGCGGATATACACAGGGAAGCTTTTAAACATTCTTAACGATATAATCGTTAGTATTTTCTACAGAAGCGAACTGTTACTTAAAATAATCTGCTACTTGATCATTAAGAACCATTTCTTCTTTAAAACTATATGCTCCTGTTTTGGGCGATTTCACCATTTTAATTACCTTAGTGTGACTTCGTCCTGTTGTGGTTGTTTTATCGCGGAATCCCGCAACTGCCTTTTTTGCCATAATTTATAGTATTTACTTAATTTCTTTATGTACGGTCATTTTTTTCAGAACCGGGTTATACTTTTTCAGTTCTAAGCGAGCCGTTGTATTCTTTCTATTCTTGGTTGTAATATATCTTGATGTGCCCGGCATACCACTTTCCTTGTGTTCTGTACATTCCAGAATCACTTGCACTCTATTCCCTTTAGCCTTTTTACTCATCTCTGCTTTCTCCTATTCGTTATGCGTAAATATTACGCGTTTAAATATCCTTTTGTTGCAGCTTGCTTCAGCGCTGCATCCAATCCTATTTTATTGATAGTGCGTAATCCTGCAGCTGAGATATTCAGGCTGATCCAGCAATCTTCCTCTACCCAATAAAACTTTTTTCTAAACAAATTTACGTTGAATTTACGTTTCGTTTTAGTATTTGAGTGCGAAACGTTATTTCCAACCATTGCTTTTTTTCCTGTTATTTGACAAATCTTAGACATTGCTATATAGTGTATTATATTATTCCTGACAAATCAGGGCGCAAAATTAAGTATATAATTTTAATTTACCAAGGAATTACGGCAAATTAATTTCTGAACTTCAATGATATTCAGTCATTTTATATCTCACGATACTTTTAAAACAAACCTAATCTAATGCAACGATTACTCTTTTTATAATAAAGGATTAATTAAACAATAAATTAATTTATACACACTAACCACTTTTATTGATATAGAGTATTAATTTCGGCGTAAACATCATTTAAGAATGAAAGTGTAGCACTTCTCACATTGTCTTTAAACTGCTTGTCGTTACCGCTATTTACAGCCTGATCGGTAATTGTTTGTTCAGCTGTTAACATTTTAGGGAAGAATGATGTGTTGTCACTATTAGTTTGATAAGTTATATCTCTTACAACTATCATACAACCTGCTCCTGTAACAGATATATCCAACCTGTAGTTCATAGTTGTCGATTCATTAACACTTGTCTTTGCGCTAACGGTAATCAGGTGACCTTTATCATCAAATCTTATCCCAGATACAGACTGGCTACCTCTAAATTTATCTCTAACCCATTTCTGAAGTTTTGCATAAGCATCATCAGCATTAAGGTTTGCATCGGTAAGTATAAATTGTTCGAAAACTACTTTACCGTTAACTACCGGAACAGTATTGAAAGCAACTTCATTCTGTCCGTTAATATTAAACAGCATGACTGTTAACAAGAAAAGTGTAAAAATATATTTTCTCATAATTATATTACTTAATAATCTCGGTATTTATCTCCGAAACCAGTCATTTGACTACAAACTTACGAAAAAGATTAAAAATAGACTCCACTTTTTTCAAAAACAGCTAATTAAATTTTATTTATCTCTCAAAAACGATTACTTTTGCAACTCAAAAATCATTCTTAACATTTATCAAAAGAATATGTCTGCTAAAAAAACTAATGAGTCAAGAGCCGAGAAAAACTTTGAAAATATTGGCGAAGTTTTAACTACATCGGAACAATTCCTTGAGAAAAATCAAAAAAACATATTAATTGGTTTAGTAGTTGTCATTGCTCTTGTAGGAGCTTACCTTGCCTACCACTATCTTTACAAAGAACCACGTAACAAAGAAGCACAATCTGCAATATTCAAGGGCGAAAGATATTTCCAGGAAGGGCAGGATTCACTTGCTTTATTTGGTAACGGAAACGATTATATAGGATTTGAATCTATAATCAACCAATACAAAGGAACCAAAACAGCAGATATCGCTCATGCCTATTCAGGCATCTCTTATAACCGTATGGGTAATCATGAGAAGGCACTTGAGCATTTAAAAAAGTTTAAGGGGGGAGATATTCTTATAACACCTGCAGTCACAGGTGCCATAGGTGATGTATATATGAATATGGAGAAAACTGATGAGGCAATTTCACAATACTTAAAAGCAGCTCGTCAGGCAGATGATGCAATGCTAAGTCCCATCTATTTCAAAAAAGCAGGTGAAGCGTACATTCACTCAGAAAATTACGAAAAGGCAATTGAAACTTTTACTCAAATAAAAGAAAAGTACATCAATTCACCTGAAGGACAGGAAGCAGATAAGTTTATTAAGCAAGCTGAACTGCTTAAAGAATCAAAATAAATTAAACATGGCAACAGAATTACAAAACCTATCATCATATGATCCGGATTCCATTCCTAACGGAAAAGGTAAACGTGTGGGAATAGTTGTTTCCGACTGGAACCGCACAGTAACCGGCAATCTTCTTAAAGGAGCGTATAACACGCTTATTAAATTTGGCGTCAATAGTGACGATATAATTATTGAACATGTTCCCGGAAGCTTCGAGCTCACATTTGGAGCAAAGTTACTTATAGAGAAAGCCAAAGTAGATAGTGTAATTATCTTAGGCTGTGTAATTCAGGGAGAAACCCCTCACTTTACATTCGTTTGTGAAAGTGTTACAGAAGGAACAACTAAATTAAATTTAGAGAATAATATTCCGGTAATATTCGGTCTCCTCACAACAAACACAGAAGAACAGGCAACAGCAAGATCAGGTGGCAGACACGGAAACAAAGGAGATGAAGCTGCAATAACAGCTCTTAAAATGATTGAGCTAAAAGATAAGTACATTTAATGATGCAGATATAAATCTCATTAAAATAGATTAAAGGGGTAACTTCATAGGTTGCTCCTTTTTTAATCTTTCAAAACTTCAAAAGTTTTTATCTTTATAGAATTTAATCAAACAGGTTGGAAAATAATCAAATTGCAAACACTTCATTACGCGACTTAACACAAGGAGGCATATTTCGTCAGCTGTTTTCACTGGCACTGCCTTTGCTTGCTATCAGTTTTATTCAGATGGCATACAACCTTGTAGACATCCTATGGATAGGTCGTCTTGGCAGCGAAGCAGTGGCAGCTGTAGGTTGTGTAGGCATGTTAATGTGGATGATGAACTCTATTGCACTAATCTCTAAAGTAAGTGCTGAAATCACTATTGGGCAATCGATAGGAGCTCGAAGATTAGATAAAGCTACAATTTATGCCTCACATACAACTACGATTGCAATAATATTAGGACTAACGTTTGGATTATTATTTGCTCTTTTCCCCAACCTATATATATCTTTTTATGAGATCGAAAAGAGTGTAGCATTAGAAGCTGAATCATACCTAAGAATAATAGCACTGGGAATCCCTTTTGTTTTCATGGGGTTAAATTTTTCAGGTATTTATATCGGTTCGGGAAGAAGCGACATACCTTTTTACTTCAATGCTATTGGCTTAATACTTAATATAATACTCGACCCAATTCTTATATTTGGGTATGGTCCATTTCCTCAATTCGGTGTAATAGGAGCAGCAACAGCAACAGTCATAGCTCAAGGTGTAGTAGTAACACTTTTCGTGTATCATTTGAAAGGTAAAAAAGGAATTCTCGGAAGGTTCAAGTTTATAACACGACTTAGAAAACAATACACAGCTAATATCTTGAAATTAGGATTCCCTGTAGCTGCCATGAATATATACTTTGCATTTATAAATATGAACCTTGCCCGAATTGCTTCTATCTATGGTGGTCATTTAGGAATTATGAGTCAAACCACCGGTGGTCAAATAGAAGGTATCACATGGAACTCCTCCTCGGGCTTCTCAACAGCATTAGGTAGCTTCACAGCACAAAATTACGCGGCTAATAAGCTTAAACGAGCACTAAATGCATTTCGTATAACCCTTTTGCTAATGGGAATATTAGGGAGTATTGCAACTGTTGCTTTTATTGCATTTGGTGAAAATATTTTTTCTCTTTTTGTACCTGAAAAAGAAGCCTACGAAGCAGGTGGTGCATATCTGTTTGTGCTTGGTATTTCTCAACTCTTTATGATGCTTGAGTTAACCACACAAGGTATGTTCAACGGATTTGGGAGAACCTCACCACCGGCAATTATAAGCATTGTCTTTAACACTTTCAGAATCCCACTTGCAATATTTCTTGGATCAAGAATAGGCGTTACAGGTGTATGGTGGGCAATCACTATAACCTCTATTTTTAAAGGAACTATTCTTTTTATTTGGTATCTTTTTCTGAAAAGACGATTAACAAGTCCATAAATAATGGGTTATAAAAAATGCAGATTAATATCCCCTCAAATAAAGGCCAATATCTGATACCGGTAAATTAAAATGATTTGCAACATACCCATTAACCATTTTTCCTGAATAAGTATAATATCCCGATGCAAAACCACGGTCGAAAAGTGCAAAATTATCTACACCCCCTGAATCTGCCATCGAGGTAAACAATGAAATAAAAATGTTACTTAACGCAATTGATGTAGTTCGTGCAACACGAGAACTGAGGCTCAACTCACAAAAATGTAGAACATTATACTTCTCAAATATTACAGGATGATCTGTAAAACAAGCCTCCATAGTTGTTTCAAAACATCCACCTTGCGCCATGCGTAAATCAATAATTATGGAACCTTTTTTCATTTCTCTTATCAGATCTGACGAAATACGGTAAAAATGCATTTTATTGATATACTGCATTGCTCCAATTACAACATCTGCAGAACGAAATACATTTCTCAAAATATTTGGTTGCAAAGTGGAAGTAAAAAGTGGTTCATCCAATTCATGTCTAATTTTACGCAACTTACCTATATCATTATCAAATACCTTCACAGATGCTCCCATTGCTAAAGCTGAACGTGCAGCCATTGCCCCGGCAACACCTGCGCCAATTATAACTACCTCAGTTGGAGAAATACCGGGTATGCCACCTAATAGTATTCCTTTTCCACCATTCGAGTTGCTTAGTAACTCGGCAGCAAGAGTAATTGAAGATGATCCGTCAATTTCAGAAATAGTTGTAACAAACGGTGAAACACCCGTTTCATCACACATAAGCTCATATGCAGCTGCATTAATCCTTTTTCTCAACATCAGTTCAAGCAACGGCTTAGACAACTTGAAAAGATACAAAAAGGAAAAAACGACTGTTCCCCTTCTTATCATCTCCACCTCTTCTAATGTTGGAGGTAATATCTTAAGAATTATATCTGCCTGTAGCACTTCTCTTGCAGTATCAACTATCTCTGCACCCGACTCTGCATAATAAGTATCGGAATAATTGATGGTAAGTCCTGCGCCAGCTTGAACCAAAACTCTATATCCGTATGACACTAATAAAGCTACACTCTCTGGCGTTAAAGGAACCCTTTTATCCACATCCTGGTTCTCTATAGGAATACCAATAACAGAAGTCACCTTATTCTTATCTGTATTAAGAGTTAACTCCTTAACAAAAAAAGAAGTACTTTTTACTGATTTATAAACCATTACTTATTAATGTTTTCCAACTGTTCGGCAATACCTCTAACAGTAAGATGAATTTCATCCTTAGTCATCATTCTTTCTGTGTGATAAATAATTTGTGCACTTTTGTAATAACATTCCCTATGTGATAAATGTTCCCTAATAAATGGAACCAACTCACTCTCTGACTTTCCCTCAACAAGTGGTCTAACTGTTTTGGAAGCGAGCAATCGAGCAGCCAACTCTTCGGGGTCGGCCTCAATGTATACAGTTATACCAGTAGAATTCATAATCTTCATGTTATCAAAATAACAAGGTGCACCCCCACCGGTTGAGATTAATACATTCTCAACCTCAGCAACTTCCATAAGAGTTCTGCTTTCAATCTTTCTGAACTCTTCTTCACCTAACTCTTCAAAAATCTGAGCTATAGTTTTTCTATATTTGTTTTGTATATAATCATCCAAATCAATAAATGAGAGCGAGAGATGTTTAGCCAATCTCTTACCTACAGTTGTTTTACCCGATCCCATATACCCTATTAGAAAAATTCTTTTCATGTAAAAATATTAAATTACAAAATAAATACACAAAGCTTGTAATTAAAGCAAAGGAGCAAATAAACGCATTATTGATTCAATAAAGCGCTTCGATACCGAACGTTTTATCCAATCCTTTAAAAACTGCTCTTCAGCCCCCCTCTGATCCTCTGCAAATATATCAATTGCATCATCTGTTACCTTGGTATCATAAATAAAAGCTTCTACTTCAAAATTTTGCTCAAAACTACGACTATCAAAATTTGCAGAACCAATAAGAGTTAGCGAGTTATCAAATATCATAAGTTTCGAATGCATAAATCCCTCTTTATAAAAGTACACCTTTACTCCTGCCTTCAACATCTCTTTAACATAAGACTTAGAAGCGAGCTGTACAATAGGAACATCTGATCTTTCAGACATCATTACCCGCACATCAACTCCCCGTATGGCTGCAGCCTTCAGTGCATCAAGCATACCTTCGGGAGGGAGAAAATAGGGTGTTTGAATGAATACCGACTTCTTCGCGTCGTATATTGCTTGAGTGATTCCATGCGACAGTTCATTTTCATCATTTAGCGGACCACTATTTACAATTTGCATTGGGGCATCTCCAAAATTATCGAGTGATGGAAAATATTTACGAGATGTGATAAGCGTTTGAGAAACAAAATACCAATCGATAAGAAAAACCGATTGTAATCCCTGCACCCCTTTACCCTCAATACGTGCATGAGTATCGCGCCATTTACCCCAGTTTAATCCATCTATATACCTATCGGCAATGTTCATGCCTCCCACATAACCAATTTGTCCGTCTATAACTATAATTTTGCGGTGAGTCCTATAATTCAATCTCGACGTCAACGCGTTCCATGTAAGTTTCAAAAACGGCTCAGCCTCAATACCTGCCATTCTAAAATCTTCAAAATACCTCTTTTTAACTTTCCTCGAGCCGAAACTGTCATAAATAATACGCACCTCAACACCCTCTTTAGCTTTCTTTATTAGTTCCTTCTGAAGTTTTAATCCAAGCGCATCATCAATTAGTACATAATATTCTATATGAATATGTTTTTTAGCATTTGCAATATCTTTAAAAAGTTGACTGAATTTATCAGTCCCGTTTGTAAACAGTTTCACATCATTCCCTCCAAGCAGAGGGTTATAATCCATATTTTTAAGCAGTGCAACAAGGTTATCATGCTCATCCGGAACAATGTATTCAACCGGAGTTCCCATTTCATCAAGTGGACGTTTCTTAAGCTTGCTATACATCCTCTTAGAAATCACATACTTCTTAGTGGTATCTTGCCCAAATACTGCATACCAGATAATGCCAATCAATGGCAAGAAAACAACTGCCAGAATCCATGCAACAGTCTTTATCGGGTTCCTGTTTTCCGATATAACTACCACCACAATACTCGCTACCGTAAATAGGTAAAGTATTTCGATAAGAAAGATTAGAGTAGCACTTATTTGCATAATTAAACCAAATCAAACACGGTATTTACCTTCACCAATATCATCAATAATATTAAGATATGATCTATATCTGCTTTCGCTGATATAATGTTCTTTAACAGCTTTTATCACTGCACAATCCGGCTCATTTAGGTGTAAGCAGTTATTGAATTTGCATTTCTTTGACAGCTTAAATATCTCGGGGAAGTAGTGAGAAACCTCTTCAACAGTCATGTCTATAGTACCAAAACCTTTAATCCCAGGTGTATCAATTAATAATCCACCATTTTCTAAATCAATCATTTTAGAATATGTGGTAGTATGCATTCCCATATCGTGATAATCAGAAATCTCTCCTACTTTCTGAACTTGTTCACCAATGAGTGCATTTATAATTGTTGATTTCCCTACACCTGAATGACCTGCAAGCAGCACTATTTTATCTCTGGTAATCTCATTAAGATCATCAACACCTTCACCGGTAACCATTGAGGTTCTTAGGCATGGATAGCCAATAGTTGAGTAAAGATTAATTAGACCCTCAAGGTACTCTAAGTCATCTTCATCATCATAAAGATCAATTTTATTAAAAATAATATGAACCGGTACTGAATAAGCCACGGCAGTCATCAAGAACCGATCTATAAAAACTGTAGACGTTTCCGGATATCGCAGTGTAACGCAAAGTAGTGCCAGATCAATATTAGCAGCAAGGATATGAGCATGCTTAGAAAGGTTGGAGGCTTTACGTATGATGTAATTTTTTCTTTCCTCTACATCTGTAATAAAAGCGGTACCATCCGGATTTACATCTAATAGAGCGATATCTCCTATAACAACGGGACTTGTGCTGCGGATACCTTTCAGTCGGAGATTTCCCTTGGCTTTACAAACGAACTCATTGCCTAACTCATCCCTTACCAGATAAGTATTGCCCGTATTTTTAATAACCAGTCCCTTTGTCGTACTTGCCATTAAACGGTAAGTATTTCTTTTTCTTTCTCTACGAATAAATCGTCAACTTGTTTAATAAACCTGTCGTGTAGCTTCTGTAAATCCTCTTCAGCTGATTTACCAGCATCTACGGGCAAATCGTTTTTAACTGCTTTCTTCACTCCATCTATTCCTTCTCTGCGAGCATTTCTAATGCTAATTTTT
>DATGMV010000079.1:0-2599 GCA_035307185.1 Fermentimonas sp.
AATGTTGTTAATTAATCGTCGATTAAACATTATGGTAAACCACAAATTGCCGTAAAAACAACACGAATAACACAATGTATATTGTACTGGAAAAAGAATAATGAAAGTGATTAATTAAAAAGTAGAGTTTATGAAAAGAAAACTAATTATGTTTTTATCTCTTTTCTTTTTGGGAATAGGGATAATTACTGCTCAGACACAAGTACGAGGTGTTGTACTAGACGAAGCAGGTGAAACTGTGATCGGTGCAACGATACAGGTTAAAGGAACTTCACAAGGTACTGTTACAGATTTTGACGGTAACTTTGTTTTGTCTGTTCCTGAGAATGCAACGCTTGTTTTTTCATATGTAGGTATGAATACACAGGAATTGCCTGCTCAAGCTAATATGCAAGTTGTTATGCAATTTGACTCAGAACTTCTAGATGAAGTAATGGTTGTTGCATTTGGTACAGCTAAAAAATCAGCTTTTACAGGCTCTGCAAAAGTTATTGACTCAGAACAACTTTCGATGTCGCAAGTAACAAGTGTTACAAATGCTTTAGCAGGTTCTGTACCAGGTTTGCAACTAAGTTCTGATGATGGTGCTCCTGGTGCTACATCGAAAATTAAGATACGTGGTTTCAGCTCTCTGAATGCTGGAAATGATCCATTGATTATCTTAGATGGTGCGCCATATAGTGGCAATCTTAGCAATTTGAATCCAAATGATGTAGAGTCTATGACTGTGTTGAAAGATGCAGCTTCAAACGCTTTATATGGTGCAAGAGGTGCTAATGGTGTTATCATGATTACTACTAAAAAAGCTAAAAGAGGGGGTGATGCCGTTATTACTTTTGATGCAAAATTTGGATCAAACACTAAAGCTTTGCAACGATATAATGTTATTGAGAACCCAGCACAATATTATGAAACTCATTATGGTGCTTTATCAAGATATTATGAAAATCAAGGAATGACCCCAACTGAAAGCTGGCAACGATCAAATAACAATTTATTTGGTGATCAAGCTAACGGAGGTTTAGGATATAATGTATACACGTATCCAGAAGGACAAATGCTGATTGGTTTAAATGGTAAGTTAAATCCAGAAGCTACATTGGGTCGTTTAGTGAACTATAGGAATGAAGAATATCTTTTAACTCCTGATAATTGGGAAAATCTAGGAACTAGAACAGGTGTTCGCGAGGAGTACAACTTATCAGTAAGTGGGAGTAGCGACAAGTCAACCTTTTATATGTCTCTAGGGTATTTAAATAATGAAGGTATTACAAAAGCTTCAAATTTGAATCGTTTGACTGCTCGTTTAAATGCCGATTACCAAGCTAAGGATTGGTTAAAAGTTGGTGGTAATATGTCTTATGCAAAGTTTGAAAACAATGCACTTGCCAACAATGGATCTAGTAGTTCTTCTGGTAATATTTGGGCTTTTACGTCTCAGATGGCTCCTATATATCCTGCTTTTGTAAGAAACCCTGATGGAAGTATAAAGCAAGATAGTAATGAATTTGAGATTATGGACTATGGTAATGGCGGTAACGCAGGTTTTTCACGTCCATTTATATCAGATGCAAACCCAATTATGGACTCTCAGTTAAATACAAATCATAGAGAAGGTAATGCAACTTCAGGTAGTGGGTTTATGGATTTTACATTTATCCCAGAACTAAAATTCACCATGAATGCTTCATTTAATCTTGATGAAACAAGAGGAACGTATGTGTATAATCCATATTACGGACAGTTCGACTCAACCGGTGGATTAGTGACTAAGTGGCATGAAAGAACATTTGATTATAATCTACAACAGTTATTGAGTTATTCTACTACATTCAATTCTGTGAACAACTTTGATATTCTTTTAGGTCATGAATATTATAACTATGCTTACTATGAGTTGAGTGGAAGCAAATCGAAAATGTTTTCGCAAACTAATAAAGAACTTGGTGGAGCTATATTAGATGAGCAGTCGGCCAATTCTTTTATAAATCGCGACAATAACGAAGGTTATTTTACACGCTTACAATATAATTATGATAACAGAATTTTTGCTTCTGGATCATATCGTAGAGATGCCTCATCAAAATTTCATCCAGATCATCGCTGGGGTAACTTTTGGTCATTAGGTAGTGCATGGCTTATAAATCAAGAAGACTGGTTTAATGTTGACTGGGTAGATGAGTTGAAGCTAAAAGCTTCTTATGGTTTGCAGGGTAATGATGCAATTGGACGCTATCGTTATACAGACGTATTTAATATACAAAACTCAGACGGTGAGATAGGAACTTCTTTTGAGTCAAAAGGAACTGAAGACATCACGTGGGAAACAAATGCTAACTTTAATATTGGGACTGAGTTTTCATTATTTAATCGTATTCATGGTAGTTTGGAGTTTTATAACCGTAAGACAACTGACATGTTATTCTCATTCTCCGTTGCGCCATCATTAGGTTATTCTAGCTACTTTGATAACATTGGTGATATGTATAATAGAGGTTTTGAGTTGGAACTTGGTGCAAATATTATCAAAATGAGAGATTTATCATGGGATGTGAACTTAAACGTTTCTACTCTAAAAAATCGTATAACAAAATTACAT
>DATGMV010000080.1:0-6365 GCA_035307185.1 Fermentimonas sp.
GCAATTCCAATAGCCATCCATAGGGGTAACCAAGTTCCTTTTCTTCTGTTTGAATGCATCAATTTACTTATAATTTATTGTTCCGGCTCAACCAAAACAAGTTCAATTCCCGCTCTGCTTAACAGATCAACACCATCGCTCAACCTGTAAGCATCGGAGTATACCACACGTTTTATGCCAGCCTGTATAATTAATTTGGCACACTCAATACATGGCGAGGAGGTAACATATAGTGTTGCCCCGTTGCTGCTGTTATTTGAGCGTGCAACTTTAGTTATTGCATTGGCTTCGGCATGTAAAACATATGGCTTTGTTACATTGTTTTCGTCCTCACATATATTTTCAAATCCTGAAGGTGTGCCATTGTAACCATCAGAAATTATCATTTTATCTTTTACTAATAATGCTCCAACTTTCCTGCGCTTACAGTATGAGTTTTCTGACCATATAAAGGCCATTCTCATATATCGCTTATCAAGCAGCTCCTGCTTATTGTCGGTATCGTTCATCCTTCAGTTTCTCTTTAATTATATTCAAACAGCTTTAAGACTCATATCGAGACTCTTCACTGAGTGTGTGAGAGCACCTACGGATATATAATCAACACCGGTTAATGCGTAATCTCGGATAGTATCAAATGTAATACCGCCCGACGATTCGAGTTCTACCCTACCATTAACAATATCTACAGCTTCTCGAGTTTTTTCTGTGGTAAAATTATCAAGCATAATTCTATCAACGCCTCCTACCCTGAGAGCTTCATTTAGCTCATCAATATTTCTTACTTCTACCTCAATCTTTAAGTTTTTATTTTTGTCTTTGAGATACTGTTGAGCTCTTGTTATGGCATTTTCTATACCTCCCGCAAAATCTACATGATTGTCTTTAAGCAGAATCATATCAAAAAGACCTATTCTGTGATTCTCGCCTCCGCCTATCTTTACTGCCTGCTTCTCCAACATTCGCATGCCGGGTGTGGTTTTACGAGTATCCAACACCTTTGCTTTAGTTCCTTCAAGTAATTTTACATATTTATTTGTAATAGTAGCAATACCACTCATCCTCTGCATTATATTAAGAACAAGTCGTTCGGCTTGTAGTATAGATTGAACTTTTCCCTCTACAACAAAAGCTTCATCGCCCGGGATAACGTGCGAACCATCATTTATATACACCTCAACCTTTAATTCCGGATCTAACTTATTAAAAACAGATTTTGCTATCTCAATTCCGGCCAATATTCCTTCTTCTTTTACTAATAGTTTCGATTTGCCTTGCTCTGTAGCAGGGATGCTGCATAAAGTTGTGTGATCGCCATCACCAATATCTTC
Organism: Fermentimonas sp.; assembly: GCA_035307185.1. GTDB lineage: Bacteria > Bacteroidota > Bacteroidia > Bacteroidales > Dysgonomonadaceae > Proteiniphilum. The sequence goes on from DATGMV010000080.1 coordinate 1,332, forward strand.
AGCAAATGCCAGCTCAACAAGATTGTCAATTAACTCTTTTTTATCCATTTTATGGTTATAGTAAACAGGACAATTTCTCTTAAAAACAACCGAGTCCTTGTTTTGTTAATAATTTCACATAAATAATTTATGCAAAAATACAAATTAATCGGCTATATTTGTAATTACTGAATGGTTTTTAATTGATTGGGGTATATTGTAATGAGATTGCAATTGAAAACATTAGTTTTAATCGTATGAAATTGACTTTAATTACAATTGGCAAAACAGACAACAAACAAATATCTCAATTAATTGATGAGTATTTTAAGAGAGTGAATTTTTACATCCCCTTGGAAATAAAAACCCTTCCAGACATTAGAAAGGGCAAGAAGATCTCTGAAAAAGAACAAAAAATGTTAGAGGGAGAAAGTATAAAAAAATGTTTACAACCTTCTGATTATGTTGTTTTACTTGACGATAAGGGTAAACAATTTGATTCTATACAGTTTGCAAAGTATATTGAGAATAAAATGATTACTATTTCAAAGAATTTAGTTTTCATAATTGGTGGTCCTTATGGATTTTCAGAAGAAATACAGAACATTTCAAATGAAAAGTTATCGCTTTCCAAAATGACCTTAACTCATCAAATGGTTAGACTTTTATTTGCAGAGCAGTTATATCGTGCAATGACAATCATTAACAATGAACCATATCATCACGAATAACCTGATAAAAAACAAACTAATTAAACATTACAGAAAATGGCTAAGAAGAAAAGAGTTCTTATTATTTTATGGATTGTAATTGCAGTATTGGCAATTATTTCTATAGTCTCTCTAATTATATACCCGCATTGGAAAGGGATATTTTTTGCAGGTAGTGGAGGCTTCCTGATCTTAAATATTCTCCTATCTATGTTCTTTATAAATCGGAATTATAAAAATTAGTGATAACTAAATATGAAATTATCATTCCATATCGAACTCAAACTTAAGCATGCTTAACACCTCTTTTTCTAACGAATCTGTTGAGACTTCAAAGCGACTTACCTTCTGCATTACTTCAGATGCATTAGAGTCACTGAGTCTGCCATAGAACTTAAAAACATTCACAGCTGATTGACGAAGCATCAAGGACTCCCCCTTAAGGTCTGTTATTGCACTATCCAATAGATCCCCTGCATTTACTCTGTCTGTTGCCTCCGACTTTACTATACACAATCGGGCAAAAAGCCAATATCCTGTTGATCTAATATCTTCAGATTCACTCTTAATCCAATCTTCAACTAACACATCTGCATAGGTGAGATACTGAAAAAGATTTTTACAAAGCTGTTCGCGCATTTCCTGATCGAGGTTGACAGAAATCCATTTATTTGCATCCTCTATACTAAACTCCTCAAGTGGATAAATCATTGTTGCCAAAATCTTCAATTCACGAACATCTTCACTCCAAAGTATTTCAGCCAACTGTTTATCCTTTCCATACTTTTCTGAGATCTGTTTTATCCTTGGAATACCTACTCCAAAATTCATTCTATAGTTGACTCCCTTGTCTCTCATGCTCGCAGAAACTGCTCCATTCATAGACAACCTCAGATCTGTTCTTATTTGTTTAATAATATCATTCATAACAAAACACCATCATTCAAAAAATAATACACCATTCCTTATTAAGGTCTTAAGTATACACAAACCAATAATATTGGTTCACAAAATTAGTCCAATTCAAAGTAATAAAATATTATTTGGCTAAATTTCTCTATATTTGTATATTCACAACTAATAAAACTAACAAAAACTATGAGACTCCTGCTAATAAGCAACTCTACCAATCCGGGAGAAGAGTATTTAGACTATCCTAAAAACAATATTAAAGACTTTTTGGGCGAAAAACCCTTGAACGCCATATTTATACCTTATGCGGCAGTGACTTTTTCGTTCGAAGAGTATGAAAAAAAGGTAAACGACCGTTTTGTTGAAATCGGACACCACGTGACAAGCATTCATCGATTTATCAATCCAATTGAAGCTATAGAAAATTCAGATGCTATTGTTGTAGGTGGAGGTAATACATGGCAGCTTGTAAAAATGTTGCAAGAAAAGGGATTGATGAAGGCTATCAGAAAAAAAGTAAAGCAAGGTACACCATATATTGGTTGGAGCGCAGGCTCCAATATAGCATGCCCTTCCCTTAGAACTACAAACGATATGCCAATTGTTGAGCCTGTAAAATTTAAGACACTTAAGCTTGTTCCATTTCAAATAAATCCACATTACTTAGATGATAACCCCGCAAACCATGGAGGAGAAACACGAGAAATGCGAATAAATGAATTTATAGAGGTGAATAGAGACTTATACGTAGTAGGTTTACGCGAAGGGACAATGCTTCTTCTTGAGGATAATGATCTTACGCTTATAGGTAAACGCAAAGCCAGAATATTTAAATATGGAGAAGCACCTATGGAACTATCAGATGAGGATGATTTTAACTTCCTTTTATGTTGAAATTAATTATTCTTAGTTGAATATTATTATTAGAAGGAGGGAAGTAGTAATTTCGTTTAATTACATACTCCCCCCTTACATCAATTTTTAATTTTATCTTCTAAAGCTTTTCTCCAAAAATAGTATCGGAGTTAAGTAGTAGATCAATATATTGTGCTCTTTTATAAATAAGCAGACTGTCATTTTTATTCATGGAGAAATCAGATAGTTTCCCCCTGAATTCTTCTATAGTATAGTAAGCTTTACGATCCATCCATTCAGATATAGAACGGTTTATTTCGGAAATTACCTTTGTTCCATATTTATAAACAGCACTAACAACCTGAACACATGATGCGCCAGACAACAAAAGCTTTATCACATCATCGCCGTTAAATACACCGCTACTGCTACATATATCTGCTTTTATTCTGCCATGAAGCATACCTGCATAACGAAGAGATTTCTTGTAATCACCTCTTCGACTTAGATTGAACGATTTTCTATGCTTCTCTTTTTCTATTTCGATATCTGGCTGAAAAAAGGCATTAAACAAAACCATAGCGTCAACGCCTGTATTATCTAATTGCTGCGCAAAGTGCAGTATGTTGGTGTAATCAGAACTCAATTTAACGCTTACAGGTATGGATAAATTATTTTTTATTTTTGAAACAATGTCTATCTGTTGCTTCTCAATTGTTGAAGCATCAAGATCGAATCGAGTAGGAGTTTGATAAAGATTTAATTCAATACCATCTACACCAGTCTCTTCAATTAGAGATGCATAACGAATCCATGAAGATTCATTAACAGCATTGAGGCTCGCAATTATCGGTATTGACACACTTTCCTTGGCATTTCTCAACAAAAGAAGATAGTGCTCAATTTCAGACTTATCAATTTTTGGATGAAGAGTTATCATCTCTGCATGTATATCGTTGTACTCTTCGAGTAACTCATCGTGCATAAGGTTGTCCATCTGAATTTGCTCTTCAAATATTGATTTATAAACCACTGCAGCTGCTCCCTCCTGTTCAGCTCTTTTCAAAGCATCCTCTTTTGAGGTAAGTTCACATGCACCCAATATGACAGGACTTTTTAAAGGGATTCCCATGTAGGATGTTTCAAGGTTGTTCATCTTTAATTTCAGTTTTAAGAATTAATATAAATTATATATGATATGACTTTCACTGTCAATAAAAAAGTCTCACAAAACAACGAAGTTAATTCAAATGTTTGTAAAATTCATTTATTTAGAATAAAAATTTGTTGTTATTATAAATTTAAAAACACAATAATAGTTTTAATTTTGAACGCAGCAGTTTGTGTTTGGTATGATTAATTTAATTCAGATTTAAGTACATAAACTAAAAAACCCTAATTGATATAATCAATTAGGGTTGTATAAACTTGGTACTCGGAGCGGGACTTGAACCCGCACAGCCTATAATGGCCACAAGATTTTAAGTCTTGCGTGTCTACCATTCCACCATCCGAGCGGACCTATAGTTCAAGGCGGGACCTTTTAACGAATTTAGGATTACGTTGTCCCTCACCAAATAAAATGTAGAGAGCGGAAGACGAGACTCGAACTCGCGACCCCAACCTTGGCAAGGTTGTGCTCTACCAACTGAGCTACTTCCGCAATAAGCATGTCACCCTTTTTAAATAACACCTTGCCAAGGTTGGGTTTACTTGTATCCTTTCGGGGCAAGGTTGTGCTCTACCAACTGAGCTACTTCCGCAATAATTACTAACATAAACCGCTACACGCTTGCACAGTTTGAATTTGCGACTGCAAATGTAAAAATGATTCTCGTAATTTCAAAGGATTTCTTGAAAAGATTTCAATAATATCTTTAAAATTTATCTTTTTCTGCTTTATGATGATCTTTATACTCTCTCTTCAGTGACTTCTTGATAAGAGGACATAGTTAGTTTTTTAGCATAACCAATAAAAATACCTGTTAGCAATAAATTTAGACACATAGCCAATACAGAAACAACTAATAACACTCCTCCAAGATGATAGCCAATTGCTATGAATAAAACTCCGGCTCCTACTTCGCCCCTTGTGAACATACCAACTGAGACTGCCAGCCTTTCCGAAAGTTTTCTATCGCGATAGAAAAGCAAAGGAAACAGTTTACCTAAATTAGATATAATTGTAACAATTAAAACATGTATAATTATTACATCCCATCCGGGCATGGGTATTTGGTTTATTTTAGCAGAAGACATTGTCAGCATTTCACTATAGTCAACTCCAATAAAAAGAGGCATACTTATACCAACCAACAACATAAAGAAATATGATATTGAGTTTGACACCTTCTCTTCTTGAATACTGGGTACAATTGAATGGTCTTTCCTCATTATAATTCCAAGTATAAAAGCAGGGAGAAGTATTTCAATATGGATACTACCTTCAGATCCGTAAAAGTGAGTAGTTATTCTGTATAGTATTTCAATTACTGCAAATAAAACTACTGAGTAAAGTAGTATCGATTGCCAGCTCTGACTTATAGGGTACTTATTCATCTTTTTCCACCCCAACAAT
>DATGMV010000081.1:0-2234 GCA_035307185.1 Fermentimonas sp.
AATCAACAAGGGAATTTGGTATAGAGATAGTGTATTAACTTTTTCTATGGACTCGATTAAATTCAATCCGTTAAGGCGGCATGATTTTACAATAGAACTGACAACTGCTGATATTTATCCTTATAAAGATATCTGGTTGCAAGTTGAGCACAACCTTAATGATTCGGTTTATAGATGCGATACTCTGCATAGCCGTCTGGCAGATGATTACAATAAATGGCTTGGAAGTGGAACAGGAGGATTGCATCAACTTTCTTTACCTTATAAATCTTCAGTAGCTTTAGATACATCACGAGTGTATGTCTTACAAATCAACCAGCTGATGAATAATGATCCCCTGAATGGGATTGAAAAGGTAGGTATTAAAGTGGTTGAATACTAATAAAGATATATATATACATTTTTTTTATTAATGATGTTAGTCTAATTTTCTATTATTGGTGTTAGTGAAGTTGTGATTTGAGAATTAAATAAAATGAAAATAGTATTTATTGGTTCTGGAAATGTGGCAACACATTTATCGGCTGCATTAAAGAAGTCCGGAAACGATATTGTTCAGGTATTCAGCAAATCCCTTGAAAATGCTAAATTGCTTGCTTCTAAGGTGAAAGCTGAACCGGTTGATAATATAAGATCAATTCAGCGTGAAGCAGATCTGTATATATTTTCTATTAAAGATGACGCTCTCCAAGAAATTGTTAATTCAATGCCTTATACAAGTGGTATTTGGGCTCATACTTCAGGCAGTTTGCCGCTGAATCTGTTGTCTGCCAATAAATCAGAAGGATATGGAGTATTTTATCCACTGCAAACATTTAGCAAAAGTCGCGAAGTCGACTTCCGCAGCATTCCGATTTTTATTGAAGGAGAGAGTTATCATACACAGAATATTTTAGAGGAAACAGCCAAATCAATCTCAGGTAACGTAAGGGTTCTTGATAGTGATAACAGGTGTTATTTGCACCTGGCAGCAGTGTTTGCTAATAATTTCAGTAATCATATGTATTTATTGGCAGCTGAAATATTAAATCACCATGATATCCCTTTTGATGTATTAAAACCGTTGATTAGGGAGACTGCAGCTAAAGTCATGGAAATGGACCCTAAGAGTGCTCAGACAGGCCCGGCAATTCGTTATGATGAAAAAATAATTCAAAAACATATTGATCTTATTAAAGATTCCGATACAAAAGAAATCTACAAACTTTTAAGCAAAAGCATAAATAAACACTCCAAATGAGCGCTATAAATTACGATCTGAAGAAGATAAGAGCTTTTATTTTTGATATTGATGGAGTTCTCTCCAAGCAAACTATCAATATTTCATCTGATGGTGAACCATTGCGTACAGCTAACATTCACGACGGCTATGCATTGCATCTGGCAGTGAAGTGCGGATATGGTGTTGCAATAATCACAGGTGGAAATTCACCTTCAGTTAAAGTACGATATGAAACGCTGGGTATAAAAGATATCTATTTGAAATCTGAAATTAAAATGACAGATTATCAGGATTATATAAATAAGACAGGGTACAAACCTGAAGAAATAATATATGTTGGTGATGATATTCCTGATTACAAAGTTATGATGAACGTGGGTTTACCAATTGCATCAAACGATGCTGCTCCCGAAATAAAAGCAATTGCTAAATACATATCACCAAAAAAAGGTGGGGAAGGAGTTGCCCGGGATGTAATTGAGCAGGTGTTAAAAGTTCACGGTCATTGGATGAGTGAGACTGCTTTCGTCTGGTAATTTATTATATTATTTCATCCATTAAATCATTAAAAACAGGTATATTTGCATTTATAAATCTAAAATCCTACGGATAATGGCAAAATTCATTGGTTATGTTGTGGTTAACAAGGATCACTGTAAAGGATGCGATCTTTGCGTTGTATCATGTCCCACAGACGCTCTCGAACTAGAACCTCGAGAAGTTAATGATCGTGGGTATCATTATGTATACATGAAAAACCCCGACGCTTGTATCGGTTGTGCAAACTGTGGATATGTTTGCCCGGATGCTTGTCTTACAGTATACAAAAAGAAAGTCGGTTAATTTTTCACCTAAAAATCCTTTGATAAAAATAATAGTATGTCAGAAGCGATATCTTTGATGAAAGGGAACGAAGCCATTGCACATGCAGCAATTCGTTATGGAGTTGATGGCTATTTTGGTTACCCTATCACACCTCAGTCTGAAATTATAGAAACCCTGATGGCGGAAG
>DATGMV010000082.1:0-20280 GCA_035307185.1 Fermentimonas sp.
CCCTTTACAACTCATGAATTAGTTGAACCTGAACATGATAGAATTGCTAATCATATAAAGCATGCCGGCTTTCACAACAATCCCGGTGACAGAGTGAAAATTATTTTTGTGCCCTCATATCTTAATGGAGATGATGGAATCTTTAATATGGATTACTATGATTTATTAATTGGACTCGATATGTCGGTTTTCCCCTCTTACTACGAGCCTTGGGGCTATACTCCTCACGAAAGTGTTGCATTTTCTATCCCCACTATTACCACTTCTCTTTCAGGCTTTGGAGTGTGGGCAAAAAAAGAAGGAGACCATAAAGCCGGCTTAGATGATGGTATAGAAGTTATTCATCGTACTGATTATAACTATAATGAAGTAGTAGAAGATATTTCTTCCTTAATATTCGATTTTTCATTAAAAAGTCAGGAGCAAGTATCTATGTTAAAACAGAAAGCAGCCGAACTATCGGACAAGGCAGACTGGGCACATTTTATTTCACATTATCGCGAAGCATATGGCAAAGCTTTGCATAATTCATTTATTAGATTATCTAATCCACATAAACTTAAGTCGGATTAAAATGTTATATTTGCCACACTTATGGTTTTATTGTTTAAAGAGTTATCACCTAAAATCATAAAAAACAAAATTTAAAAAAATAGTTATGATAATAAAGTCGAGTCATTCAAATAGCCCTGTTTGGAGAGGCATTCATGTGCACTCAGTTCTCCCTACCCAATTGCAACCTTTAGAGGAAATTTCACATAATCTTTGGTGGGTATGGAATGAAGAAGTTAAAGCAATATTGGAGCAATTAGATCCTGAAGAATGGGAGCAAAGCGGTAAAAACCCGGTTGTAATGCTTCAAAATCTTAGATCTGACGTTAGTGAAAGATTAATTAAAGACTCAGAGTTGATGAGTCGCATAGAACAAGTATATCAGAGTTACAAAAACTACATGAGTGTTCCTTATGACAATCAGCGCCCAAGCATTGCTTATTTTAGTATGGAATATGGATTATCTCATGTTTTAAAAATTTACTCTGGCGGACTTGGAGTTCTTGCCGGGGATTATTTAAAAGAGGCCAGCGACAGCAGGGTTGACATGACTGCAGTTGGATTCCTATATCGTTATGGATACTTCACCCAAGCCCTGTCAGTAGATGGTCAACAGATTGCCAATTATGAAGCACAAAACTTCGGTAATCTTCCTATTACACAGGTGATGAATGATGATGACACTCCGATGATTCTTGAAGTTCCGTTTCATGACAGATCAATATATTCTTATATCTGGAAAGTTGCAGTTGGACGTATCAATCTTTATCTGATGGATACCGATCTGGAACGTAACAGCGAATTTGACCGCTCCATCACTCACCAACTTTATGGTGGCGATTGGGAAAACAGAATGAAACAGGAATACATGCTTGGTATTGGAGGTATACTACTTCTAAAAAAGCTCGGTATAAAAAAAGAAGTTTATCATATGAATGAAGGTCATGCAGCATTTATAAATGTGCAACGACTCCATGATTATATAAATATCGAAAAGTTACCATTCAATGTCGCACTTGAAATCGTGCGAGCCTCTTCACTTTACACAGTTCACACTCCAGTTCCAGCTGGACACGACTATTTTGATGAGCAGCTAATGGGAAAATACATGTCTCCAATTGTACAAAAGATTGGTATCCCGTTTCAGCAATTTATGGATATGGGACGCGCCGAACCTGGATCTAACGAGAGATTCTCTATGAGTGTCTTCGCGCTTAATACAGCTCAGGAAGCTAATGGTGTAAGTAAATTACATGGCACCGTTTCTCAAAAAATGTTTCAACCGGTATGGAAAGGCTATTTTCCCGAAGAATTGCACGTAAGCTATGTTACCAATGGAGTACACCTTCCCACTTGGGCAACATCATCAGTAAAAAGCTTATACGAAAAACATTTCGGAGATAACTTCTTCGACGATCAGTCGAACCCCGAATTGTGGAAAAACATTCACAACGTTAGCGATGATGAGTTATGGGATTTACGCAAAAATTTAAAGCAAAAACTTGTTGATTACATTCAAGTGGAATTTAAAGAAGGTTGGCTCAAGAACCAAGCAGACCCTTCGAGAATAATGAAAATGCTGGAGGAAGTTAATCCTAATGCATTGTTAATAGGTTTCTCAAGAAGGTTTGCAACATATAAACGTGCGCACTTGCTTTTCACAGATCTCGACCGCTTGTCTAAGATTGTAAATAACCCAAAACATCCTGTACAATTTATATTTGCAGGGAAAGCTCACCCTGCCGATGGAGGTGGACAGGGGCTAATTAAACAGATAGTGGAAATTTCTCGTCGTCCTGAATTCCTCGGTAAAATTATCTTCCTCGAAAATTATGATATGCGTTTGGCAAAACGACTTATATCGGGAGTTGACATATGGCTAAATACACCAACACGTGCTCAAGAAGCATCCGGAACTTCGGGTGAGAAAGCTCAGATGAATGGTGTACTTAACTTCTCTGTATTGGATGGATGGTGGTACGAAGGCTACAAAGAAGGAGCAGGATGGGCATTAACCGATAAAAGGACCTACGACAATCAGGAGTATCAGGACGTGCTTGATGCAACAACCATATACTCAATGCTTGAAAATGAAATAATCCCTCTCTATTATGCTCGAAACAGCAATGGATACTCACATGAATGGGTTCAGTATATTAAGAAATCGATGTCTGAAATAGCACCAAAGTGTACAACCAAAAGGATGATGGACGACTATTTCGATCGGTTTTACAATAAACTTGCTGTACGTTCAAAACAATTACGAGAAAACAACTATGCTACTGCAAAACAGATCGTAAAATGGAAAGAGGAGACAGTTTCTAAATGGGATTCAATTGAAGTAGTAAAATTAGACTTCAATCACAACCAGGAAATCCATATACACAGTGATAACGATGAAGTATACTCTAAAGTTGTTATCGACAAGAAAGACTTAAATTGCGATCTCTCTGTCGAATGCATTGTTGTAGATTATGATATTGTAAATAAAACTCAACAATTCATTGAATCTTTTGAGTTTGATCTCGTAAAAACAGAAGGTTCACTTTTATATTTTGAAACGAACAAAATATTAAACGATCCTGGTACACACCAGTATGGATTGAGGGTATTTCCTAAAAACCCCGATTTACCACACAGAATGGATTTCGCATACATGAAATGGATATGAGAATTTGAAAAAGAACTTATAGAGATTAAAAAAAGCACTTCCGAAACAGAAGTGCTTTTTTTACAGAAATAAACTTTTGAAAAAAGTATTATTGAAAATATAGACTGAAGATTGTTATATGTAAATTGCTACAAAGGTTTTGATTAAATTACATCTAACAATCTACTTTTATGTGGAGAATTTCCAAACCTTTTTGTGTATAAGTTTACCAGATGCGAAACACTCTTGAAATCATACATCTTGGCAACATCTGTAATACTCATGTCAGAATTTAATACGATCGACTGTATCTCTTCCATTTTTCTATCAAGCATCCATTGATATGGTGTTTGACCAAAATTCTTCTTAAAATGACGTGTAAAGGTTCTTACACAATCATACTTGCAAAGTGCTGCCAATTCTGTGACATTCTTTGTAGCCATATAATTTTTTAGCACTTTATCCTCAAATGTTTTTGATTTTGTTGAGTGAGGAATAAGCTTCACAAGTACTATTTCATTATCGGGTGATGGCTTAACTTTACTTGTCATTCCATCCGAAAATGTAAATGTACAAGACTCTACATCTGTTAGTAAATATCTGCGTACATTACTATTTTTGCTTTTACTTTTACTTTTATTTCTTCTTTCCATTTCCACCTTTATTTATAATTCCAGAATAAACGTTTGAGGCAACGGTTATGCGAATGTTATATTCACCTGCAGGTATACCCGATAGGTTAATTACGTCAAATCCCATATCATATACGTCAAAATTGGCATGCTTAGCACCTCTTCCACTATAAATCTCAACCCATACAGGTCCCCTATAATTTTGAACCGAAATATGAATTGAATTATTATAATTGTATGCTTCAACCACTGGTTCTACCTCTATCGATTGCAAACTAAATACGCTTCTACTTGCAACACGAGTTGTACCACCCTCTTTTGCTAATTCAATTTTATCCTGAAGATCATCCTGCACTTTACCACTATTAAACAAATTTGCCGAAATTGCAAGTGCACTAAAGACTACTGAGAATAATAATAATAATCCTACCTTTTTCATACTATCTATAAATTTTTATTTTTTAGAGATTACAGACACAAAATAACCAACAATATACTAAAAAAGCAATAGTCAGTATTTTATTTAACGCCTAAAAAAACCATACAATTCTATTTGTCAACACATTACAATTGTCCTTTTTAACGCTAATTCTTATCCAAATAATGACACATCATAGTTATTTTCACTCATCTTCTTCTTCAATTGAGATTTTCTTACACGAATACTGTCTATTGTGGTATTCATAAATGTTGCTAATTGTCGATTATTTGCTTCGCAAGAAAGCAACATAAGAATTAATTTATCATTGGGACTTAAAATATTATACTCATCTTTAATTTTTGTATAACTAAAAAATGTATCATCATCCGGAGCAAGTGTAATTCCGATATCACGTAAATCGGTATCTGTATTTTTTAGAATCCTCTGCATTTCTTTGTAGACTTTGGGTTGACTTGAGACATAACGCTGAGTAAGTTTCTCAAACTCTTCTTGCAAAAATGTTAGTCTGTCAGAAATATTACTATATAACTGTAGTAGCCATTTACGTTTGCCAGCCTCTTCCCGCATAATTACAGTTTGCAACTCCTGTTGATGAAGTCTATTTTCTGTAACCAATAACTTCAACTTCGTATTTCTCCTAATTTTGTAAGCATACATAAGAATGAATATGAAAACAATGAAAACCATTAATGCAGTTATAATAATTCGCATTATTTGTCGCTGAGCCTTAAGCACCTTATTCTCTGACTCTGTCAAATCATACTTCTTTTCAATTTCAGCTATTTGTGTATTAAGTCTATCCTGAACCGAATTTTTATAAAACTCTGAAGCCTGTTTCCTGTACTCATTTGCAACAATATAGTCGCCTTTCTTTTCTGCAATATCAGTAATGTTCTTGTAATAAAGGTGATTCTGACGGAAAGTGCTGTCTTCTATCATTGCAACTGCAGTTTTTGCATAATACATTGCACTATCCAACTGACCCAACCCAACATATCTATCAGATATATTAAAATACAAACGTGAGACTTCAATACTTTCTCTTTGTTTATTGTAAATTTTCAGCTGATCCTTTACTTTCTCAACAGCCTTTTCCGGTTCTCCTATTATATCTAAATAGATAGACTGTGCATTTAATATAAAATAGTTCTTATCAGGTATTACATCATAAAACATCGAAACAGTATCAAGGTATATTTTACCTACTCCAAAGTCCTTGTTTTGCATCTCATTCCAATATAGAGCTAAATAGGTATCAAGTAAATGCGTTGAATCCTTCTCTAATTGTGCATACTTAAGTGTAGTTTGAAAATACTCATTTGCAGATACAAAGTTTCTATTATTATAATGAACATTACCTAGGAAGAAATTGATAAAATAGCCTAAAGTAGGATTCGGATTAGACATAGACCCCAACAGCCTATTCGCCTCTCTCAGAGGCTCATACACGGTACTATCCCTAACACCCATACGCGTTCGAACGATGCCCTGATATGCTAGTGCGCGAATATAATTGGAATTTTTGGGATCATGACCTTTGTAGTAAAGTGCAACGCTATTAATTAGTGAGTCGCTTGTAAAGTTATAGTATGTCTTATCGTCTGAAATAACTTTCAATAGATTATAATATGCTTTATTGGAACGGTTCAGTTCTGAATAATCAATCAACTTCAAACTATCAGATATTGCATATGGAGACCTATCTATTTGACTATCCCACCTTGAAAGCTGATCAAAAAGAATTTTATCCTGCACTTTATTACATGAATACATGAATATGAGTAGGAAAACCAGGTTTAAAATATATAGTACTCTTTGCATCAATACACTAAAAAACTTCTCAGATACAAATATACTATTTAAATTTCCAACTGTCCAATTTGTGTCATTATATGGAATTATTACACATAAAATTTTCATAGTAATTATCAGCTTTGAAGTAACCATAAAGTTACAATAAGCCAATATTTTACTTCCTTTTTAAATAAAGGAGTGTAGTATAAGTATAACAAAATGAAGGTAGTACCAATTTAACTGCAAAATTCTCGACATAGCACAAATTACAATTAATAATATTTAGCACAAACACAATAATTTATGTAAATTTGTTTTTGTAAAATCAAGACACAAATCTTAATTGAATTTATATTTACACATATATTAAATACACTTACTATGAATAGAAGAAATTTCATAAAAAGCGCATCTGCTCTCTCAGCATTCACCATTTTAAAACCGGAAATAGCATTTGGCTCTAATAATAACTCCTCAGTTAGGATAGGAGTTATTGGCTGTGGCTCGCGTGCAAGGGGCATAATAGGGAGCATGTCAGAAAGCAGTAATATTCAAATAACTGCTCTGGCCGATTTATTTGAAGATAAAATGCAAGGATGGACAAACTTTGCAAATGAAATAAACAATCAAAAAGGGTTTGCAAATATATCAAATTCAAACACCTATGTAGGTCACGACGCTTACCTCAATTTACTCGAAAGTAAAGACATTGACGCTGTTGTAATTGCTTCCCCAGGCTATTCACACCCTCAAATTCTTAGCGATACCGTAACAGCAGGCAAACATGTATACTGTGAGAAGCCATCTGCAGTAGATGCAGAGGGATGCACTCAAATAATCGGTTTATCAAAAGACATTAAAAATCGGCTTTCTGCATTCGATGGTTTTCAAATACGTTATGCCACACCATATATTGAGATGGTCAATAGGGTAAAAAGGGGTGATATAGGTGAAATTGTTTCTGTTCAGCTTTATTACTTCTCATCTGGGGCCGAAATAATTCCTTACGAAGGAATGACTTATGATGAGAAACGTATAAGAAACCACTATCATTTTCATGAAATATCCGGCGGGTGCTATTTAGATCAAGCAATACACATGTTAGATGTTTGCAATTGGGCTTTAGGAACAACACCTTTATATGCAATTGGTTTAGGAGGAAGAAAGGGCGGTCCTGATTTTGGTAATGCCTGGACTAACTACCAAGTTATTTACAAATATCCCGGTGATATTAATGTTTGTGTTCAATCATCAAAATTTGGAGATGTATTTGGAGATGTTTGTGCAAGATTTATTGGTACAAAAGGTATTGCTGAAGCACATTATAGTGGAGGTGTTTTTATTAACGGGGAAAACAAGTGGGATTCAGGCGTAGTTCGTTCTGCATCAGAACTTACACCCGAGTCAATAGCTCAAGGTTTAAGCTCTTCTTCACTTGATGACGCAGATCTAAACAAAGGAAAAGCATTTATTGATAGTATTACAAGTGGAAGATATCTTAATCAACTTGAATCTGGCAGTAATTCTACTCTTACAGCTATTTTGGGTAGAGAGGCGGCATCACGTCAAGAAAGAATAACTTGGGATGAACTATTATATTCACCACAAAGAATTGATCCAGACTTAGATTTGAGACAGTTTAATGGTTAGGTAATTGGGAATACTTTACAAAAAGAAAAAAATGATTACCCTATGTTTACCCTAATAAAAAAGTACACACAAGAATATTTCTGTATGTACTTAATAATCAAGGTGACCCCGGAGAGGCTCGAACTCTCGACCCAATGATTATGAGTCATTTGCTCTACCAACTGAGCTACGGAGTCTTTTTTAGAGGATGCAAAGGTAAAAAATATTTTCTTTTATATAAACAATCAGTCATTTAATTTCTATTCGCATTTAATCTGTGATTGGATACTAAATAAAAATTTTGTTGAATAGAGTATTTAAATGTTATCGTAGGTTGCATTTAAAATATTGAGAATAAAAAAGGAACAAACTTTCATTTGCTCCTCTTTTATTCCGCTGCCAACACCTTAAAGATTTGAAAGTTCTGAACCAGCTTTAAATTTAGCTGTTTTCTTAGCGGGAATGTTGATAGGTTGTTTTGTGCGTGGGTTGATACCCTTTCTTGCACTTCTTTCTGATACTGAGAAAGTACCAAAACCTACTAATACAACTTTTCCACCAGCTTTCACTTCTGCAGAAATTGCTTCAAGTGTAGCGTCTAATGCTTTTTTAGAATCTACTTTGCTTAGTCCCGATTTTTCGGCAATAGCGTTAATTAGTTCTGATTTATTCATAAGAAATCGTAAATAAAGAAATTAAACAAACATTTATTTCAAGGCCTGTAGCCCGTTTAAGCGTCAAATATAAATGATAAAATGAAAACAATCAAGAAAAAAGGTAAAAAGTATTTGATTTTCTTGAAAATTTACTATTTATGTAGCAAAAAGCCCCGTTAGATACGAAATAATACGTAATTTTGCGCCTCACCAGTAGATTTAGACAATGAACGTAAATAGAAATAGTTTTGGTGGTATCTTACCCACGGTAACCAAAAATATATTGATCATAAATATAATTATTTGGTTAGCACAATTTGTTCTTTTCAGAAGAACGGATGTCGACTTAACCCAGCAGTTTGGTCTTCATTTTCCGGCATCTGAGCATTTTAGAATTTATCAGCTTGTTACATATATGTTTCTGCACGACTCATTTTCAATGTCGCATGTATTCTTTAATATGTTTGCAGTATTTATGTTTGGACGAACATTGGAGCAGGTATGGGGTCCAAAAAGGTTCCTAACCTATTATATGGTAACAGGTATTGGTGCCGGATTGGTACAAATTATGGTAATGTATATAAGAATTAGTGCAGTTGTAGCACCCGAGATGTTTCATATGGTAAACAGTGTTACTGTGGGTGCTTCAGGTGCAGTTTTTGGTATTCTTTTGGCGTTTGGCATGTTATTCCCAAATGCTCAACTATTCATTATTCCATTTCCTTTTCCAATTAAAGCTAAATGGTTTGTTATAGGTTACGGACTTCTGGAACTTTTCTTTGGTGTTGCAAACCGTTCGGGCGACAATGTAGCGCATTTTGCTCATTTGGGTGGAATGTTATTCGGAATATTTATGATACTCTATTGGAGAAAAAAAGATAGGGATTATGGCAGATTTTATTGATAGATTAAAAACTATATACAAAGGTGGCAATGTACTAACGAGACTTATTTTCATTAATGTATCTGTATTTGTAATACTTAAGATAATTGATGTAGTATTTGTTCTCTTTAATATATATGCACTCGACCTTATTACATTTCTGGGTGTTCCTTCTCATATTCCGTTGCTTTTAAACAGAATATGGACACTCATCACGTATATGTTTGTTCATGAAGGTTTTATGCACATTCTTTTCAATATGCTGTGGTTATACTGGTTTGGGAAAATATTTCTGCAATATTTCACCGGGAGAACATTAGGCAGTTTGTATGTATTGGGTGGATTGGCTGGTGCTGTGCTTTATATAGTTGCTTTTAACACTATTCCCTATTACCTTGACATGGAAAGAGGCTGGATGATTGGTGCGTCAGCTGCTGTAATGTCTATTGTAATGGGAGCTGCTTTTTACAAACCCGACTTAAAGCTACAGTTGCTCTTTATTGGACAGATTAAAATTGTATATATAGCGATATTTGCATTCATTCTTGATTTCCTTTCACTTGGCAGTCCAGTTAATCCGGGAGGACATGTTGCACACATTGGAGGTGCACTTTCAGGCTTTTATTTCGCATCTCAATATAATAAAGGTAAGGATATTACAAATTGGATGAGCAAAATTTTAGACTGGTTCTTTGGTCTCTTTAAACCTCGCATGAAAAAGACTAAAATGAAGGTTTCGCACACTAAAAATGAATCAGATTGGGAATACAATAAAAGAAAACATAATCAGCAAGAAGAAATTGACTCCATTCTGGACAAATTAAAAAAGTCGGGCTATAACGGTTTGTCATCTGAAGAAAAAAAGAAACTTTTTGATGCCAGTAAAAAATAGAAATAGAAGATTCAGCAAGGTAATTACCTACTTCATCTTTGCTACAAATGTAGTAGCAATAGTTTTACTTTTCTGTTCGTTCCTCTCATGGAATGTGTCTACTCTAAGAACAAATCTATTTTCTTATATTGGGCTTGGCTTTGGTTTTATTCTGCTGATAAATCTATTATATCTATTATTCTGGGCTTTTTTCTCTAAATGGAAGCAGTTTTCAATTTGTCTTATAACACTACTATTGTGCTATAAACCAATAACTACTTTTTTTCCATTGAATTTTAATTCTCCAAAGGCTCCAGAAAATGCTATTAAGGTACTAACATACAATGTAGAAGGATTTGCGAGTGAGAGAAGTAAAGATGCAGCTGAGCATCCTATTCTCAACTACATAGCGTCTACAGATGCTGATATAGTATGCCTTCAAGAATACATGGTAAGCAAAACTGGTCAGTCTATTATTTCTCAACAGGATGTAAATAGGTTATTAAATAAATACCCATATCGATCTGTTACAGGTTTGGAATCTTCGGGAAAATATCATATCTTCGGCTTGGCTTGTTTCTCAAAATTCCCAATAGAAAAAACTCAAGAAGTGATATTTGAGTCGTCATACAACGGTGCAGTTATTTATACGATAAATATTAATGGCAAGAAATATAGCGTTGCAAATGTACATTTGGAAACTAACAATATTGGAGCAGATGATAAAAAGCTATATAGCGATTTCCTACAGAACACAGATTCAGTCAGACTTGAAACCGTAACTTCAAATATTAGAAATAGGTTAGGCAACTCATATAGAATGAGAGCAAGACAAGTAATGGAGGTTAAACAATCGTTAGAATCTCAAGGGACACAAGGTACAATTATATGTGGTGATTTTAATGACACTCCTATTTCCTATGCTTATAATCAGATGAAAAAGGGAATGTTAGATGCCTATACGTCAACCTCAATTGGTCCGGGTATCACATACAACGAAGACCTTTTTCATTTTCGCATAGATTACATTATGCACAGTGAAAATATTAAAGCCTACCGATCAAAAGTAGACAAAATCAAGCATTCAGACCATTATCCACTTAGAACGTGGTTAGCTCTAAATTGAGTCAAAGAGGTCTGATAACTTCAAATTTTTATGTTTAGAATAAGTAAAGAATTTTCCTTTTCAGCAGCGCACTCACTGTTTGGGCTGCCCGATGATCATCCATGTACCAGATTACATGGTCATAACTATGTTGTTACAGTTCATTTGCGCTCAGATCAATTAAACCCTCAAGGTTTTGTTAGAGACTACAATGAATTAAAAGTCGTGAAAGACTATATAGATAATAATTTGGATCACAGAAACCTAAACGACATTCTTGCACCATTAAACTCTTCAGCAGAAAATATAGCCAAGATGTTATATGATAAATTTAAGTTTCAAATACCGGAGTTATACGCCGTTGGAGTAAGCGAAACGCCGAAAACATCAGCAATATATGAACCTGAACGTTAACGAAATTTTCTATTCACTACAGGGTGAAGGGGGTAGAACGGGGCAAGCTTCAATCTTTATTAGATTGGCTAAATGTAATCTTGCGTGCAGCTTCTGCGACACCGATTTTGAACGTGGTGTGAAAATGACAACTGATGAAGTGTTTGAAGAAATTGACAAATTTGGATGCAGATGGATAATTTGGACAGGTGGCGAGCCTACACTTCAACTTACAGACGAAATTGTAGCTTTGTTCAAAGAGAAGGGCTATTTTCAAGCAATTGAAACTAACGGAACTAAAAAAGTGCCTATGGGGATAGATTACATAACTTGCAGCCCTAAACAAAACTTTGAGAAGGTGAAAGAACTTATTCCTATAGTGGATGAACTTAGATTCCCAATTATGAAAGGTGATTCGCTACCCGATATCTCAATTTTACCAAAATCTGAAAGATACTTGCTGAGTCCAATATTTGATGATTCCGAAATAATACAGGAGAATGTGGATTACTGCATTTCATTAGTTAAACAAAATCCCATTTGGGCTCTGAGTTTACAAACTCATAAACTTATTGGAATACGATGATATGACAAAGTTTCAGGTAACCATACTGGGATGTGGTTCTGCAATGCCAACCACTTTACACAATCCTCCATCGCAGTTAATTGAGGTGAATGATAAACTTTTTATGATCGATTGTGGTGAAGGAACTCAGTTGCAAATGAGGAGGTTTAAAACAAGGATAGGAAAATTACACTCAGTTTTCATTTCTCATTTACATGGAGATCATATATTTGGGTTACCGGGATTAATTTCAACATTGAGTTTACTTGGTAGAAAATCTGATCTGAATATCTATGCTCATAAAGAAATTGACTTTCTTATTGGTCCTCTCAGAACTTATTTGGGTAGACATATGACATTCAATATTAATATAATACCTTTAAATCCTGAAAAGGAAGAAATATTGTTTGAGAATCAGTGTATTAAAATATCTTCTTTCCCTTTGAATCATAGGATTGAAACTAATGGTTTTATTTTTGAGAATAAGGAATCACCACGACACATAATTCGTGAGATGATAGACTTTCATCAAATTCCTTATACATTAATTAATGACATAAGATATGGAGCAGATTTTGTCAGACAGGATGGTGAAGTTATTAGTAACAATATTTTAACCACGCCCGGTAGACCTGCAAAGAAATATGCTTATTGCTCCGATACAGCCTTTGCCCCAGAGATTGTACCTTATATAAAAGATGTAGATATATTGTACCACGAGGCAACCTTTGCTGAAAGTGAACAGGAACGTGCTAAAGAAACTTATCACTCTACTGCCCGTCAGGCAGCAGAAATTGCCAAAGCTGCAGAAGTTAAGAAGTTAGTCATTGGTCACTATTCATCACGTTATAATGAACTTGGATTCCTTTTAAAGGAAGCTGTTGATATTTTTCCTGAAACTGAACTTGCATCAGAAGGTAAAATATTTGAATTATGATCTTAGAGTAATATCTAATTAATGAAATCATTTCGTTGTATACTATTAGTTTTATTCCTGTTTGTGGGTTTAAACTCATATGGAAACACTATTAACAATGACTCAACATCGTATATCTCAAGCACTTACTCTAACAATAGGCAAGAAAGTTTATTAATTAAGTTTACAGGAAGTACACTTGTTATTGAAAATTTACCTAAGGATGATATTATGGAAATCTATAATATTATGGGTGCTAAAGTTTATACTCGTCGTATTAATTCCGGAACTAATGAATATCAGCTAACACTGCCCAGAGGGTATTACATTATAAAAATTGGTAAATTCACTAAAAAGATTGCAGTTAGGTGAATGTTATTTTATACTTTTGTAAAATAAAAGAGAATTAGGATATCAAAATGCAAGAAAAATCCTCTTTATAATAACAAATCATTAATTTTAGTCGTTATGAATGTAGCAATTGTAGGTACAAGCGGTGCCGTTGGGCAAGAGCTTTTAAGTGTATTGGAACAGAGAAACTTTCCAGTTGATAATTTATTCCTTTTTGGTTCTTCAAGAAGCGCAGGAAAAGAATACAGCTTCAAGGGTAAACAGATCACTGTAAAGGAACTTAAACATAATGATGACTTTAAAGGTATAGATATTGCTTTTGTTTCTGCCGGAGGTGGCACATCTATTGAATTTGCGAACACTATAACTAAGCACGGAACAATAATGATAGATAATTCAAGTGCTTTCCGTATGGATGATGATGTACCACTTGTAGTGCCTGAAATCAATGGAGAAGATGCACTAAACCGCCCTAAAAATATTATTGCAAATCCAAACTGCACAACATCACAGTTGGTCATTGCATTGCAAGCAATTGAATCTATCTCTCACATCAAGAAAGTGCATGTAGCAACTTATCAAGCTGCTTCAGGAGCAGGCGCTGCAGCCATGCAAGAGCTTGAAGATCAACATAGGCAGTTAACTGTAGGAGAAGATCCAACTGTATCAAAGTTTGCTTATCAGATCGCTTACAACCTAATCCCACAAGTGGATGTTTTCACTGAAAATGGTTATACGAAAGAAGAGATGAAAATGTTTTATGAAACGCGAAAGATTATGCATTCTGATATAGTAGTAAGTGCAACATGCGTGCGTGTTCCGGTAATGCGAGCTCACTCAGAAGCTATTTGGGTTGAAACAGAACGTCCAATAACTTTAGAAGAAGCCAAAGAAGCATTTCGCAATGCAGATGGTGTTGAGTTAATTGATGATCCAGCCAACAAGAAATACCCTATGCCTTTAGGATTGGAAGGTACAGATCCTGTATATGTAGGTCGTATTAGAAAGGATTTGTCAAATGAGAAAGGATTAACATTCTGGACCGTTTCTGACCAGATCCGTAAAGGAGCCGCACTTAATGCGGTTCA
Organism: Fermentimonas sp.; assembly: GCA_035307185.1. GTDB lineage: Bacteria > Bacteroidota > Bacteroidia > Bacteroidales > Dysgonomonadaceae > Proteiniphilum. Next base: position 14,528 of record DATGMV010000082.1, read on the forward strand.
AATAGCAGAGTATTTAATTAAAAACTCGTAGGTTCAATAAAGCTAAATCTAATTAGCATAACCTTTTTGCAATTATATAAAAAGAGTTTTAATAAAATAGAAACTTATAAATCCAACAGTAATTAGTTTAAGTAATAGTCCCACCAAATAGCCTCCAAAAGCACCGGAGGCTTGTTTGGTGGCCGACTTAATTTTGTTTCCTGTTACCACTGCACCTATAAATGCACCAATAAAGGGTCCAAATAATATTCCCCAAGGACCAAGAAAAAAGCCAACTAACAGTCCAATTGTTGCCCCCCATACCACCTGTTTATTTCCACCCATCTTTTTAGTCCCCCACACAGGAAGCACATTATCGAGAATTGTAATTAATGTTGTAATAACTGCAAGCACAACAATCACAAGCCAGCTGATATCATCCTTTGTCGATGGTAACAGTTTAAGTATAAGCAGGCTCACCCAACTAAGGGGTAGACCCGGAATGATTGGAGCAATGGTTCCTATTGCACCGGCTAAAAGCAAAATAGTTGCAAGTATAATTAAAAAGATATCTCCCATTTTTATAAGCTATAAACTTAATTCAATGCTTTCTTAAGCTGATTACTAAAAAAGTAAATGGAGTATGATTAAACAAATAACACCAAAATAAAAATTAAGTATAATATTACTTTGAAATTGGAGTATCGTTTTCAATATGGTCGTGATCTAATAGTACTCTATGAGGTAAAGAGCCGTGACCTATTAATTCAATCGGACAAGACTCATATGCCGTTGAAAGCCATTCTTGCGAAATTCCGCTACCGGAATGATAGTGCAGGCCAAGATTTACACAAGCAATATTTTTAACCAAGGAGATTATTGTTCCCACATCATGAGAAACAAGCATTATTGCTATCTCATTATTAATCTCTCCAAGCAGCTTATAAAAATCTGTCTCAAATAGCTTATCAACATAAGTACTTGGTTCATCGAGTATAATTAACTTGGGATTATCTATAATTGCTCTTCCTAACAGAACACGCTGAAGCTGCCCTCCCGAAAGTTCTCCAATTGCTCTATTCAGTAAAGATGCAACTCCAAGTTGCTCTGAAACATCCTTTACTTTTTTCTTTTCTACTGATGAATAACGTCGGAAATATTTTTTATTAGGAGTTAAACCTGAAAGAATTACCTCTGAAACCAAAATAGGGAACTTCTTGTCGATCTGATTTACCTGTGGAAGGTAACCAATATTAATAGATGACACTCTTTCACCTTTATCGTAAAAATAAATTGAACCTGCTTCTGGTTTAATAAGTCCTAATATGGTTCTAAGTAAAGTTGTCTTTCCACCACCATTGGGACCAATTATCCCAAGAAAATCATCATTATAAATAGTAAGTGATATATCGTCTAACACTTTAGGTTTATTCTCATAACCTACCGTTAGATTTTTTATTTCAATGAGCTTGTTCATTATTTAATTTAATTTACTCACATTACTATCGTTATCACTTAGTTTTAAATATTATCCTTATCTCTTGATAATATTTGAGCAATTTTTATAAGCTCAGTATCCCAATCGTAGCTCAATGGATCTATCTCAAAAACATCAGCTTCAATCTCTTTTGCAATCACTTCTGCATTTTTTATATCAAAGCCTTTTTGTATGAATACAGTATTAATATTCTCTTTTTTTGCAATATCAATCAGACTTTTAATTTGAGAAGGAGACGGACTCTTACCTTCATATTCAATACTATGTTGATGCAAATTGTATTCGTTAGCAAAATAGCCTAAAGAGGGGTGAAATATAATAAATGATCTTGTAGGCACTTCCGTAAGTAGGTCGCTAATCACTTTATCAACGCTATCTACTTTATTAACGAAACGATCGTAGTTTGTAAAATAGGTTTCTTCATTTTCAGGATCCGACTCTACTACAGCGTTAAACATATTCTTGGCTAATTGTTTTACAGCTGATGGAGAAGACCATACATGAGGATCTAAAGATCCATGTGAATGCGTATGTCCTTTTTCATCTGTGTGATGATGCTCTTCACCCTCAATCAGCTCAATTCCTTGTGAGCAGTCAATAACCTTCACATTCGGATTATTCTCTACCAAACGTTTGCTCCATGCTTTTTCAAAGCCTAAGTCGCCAACTATAAAATAATAGTCACTTTTACTCATTTCAACCATTACAGAGGGTGCCGGCTCGTATGTTTCGGGACTTGTACCGGGTGGAACTAATGTATTAATATTGAAATTATCCTCAACAATTTGATGTAAAATGTAACGCTGTGGTTCAATTGTAACTGTTAATGTGGCTTTCTCTTGCTCACTTTTATCAGACTTTACCCCTTGTTTACAACTAAATAATAACAAGGTGTATAAAAATATCATAGAAATAGATAAATATTTTCTAATCATATCAAGATTTCAACTATTTGAAGTTATGGAGTCAATTAAGTAACAAAATTAGTAATTATCGACCGCCCTTAAAAATAATAAACAAAGTTTTCTTACTTTTGTTTGAAAACAGCTCCATGGCAGAGTTTACTAAATGATATAGTTTTGCCAAAACAAAATAGATGCAACAAAATAGATGCGACAAAATTTCATAACAACAGATGATGGTTCACACACACTTTTTATGCCGGAATTGAATGAACATTATCATTCTACAAATGGAGCTCTTCAAGAATCAAAACATGTCTTCATTGAAGCCGGTTTAAAGATAGCATTCGAATCAAAAAGTATAACAAACCATGATAATCATTCTATAAATATACTGGAGATTGGTTTTGGAACGGGCTTAAACGCATACTTAACTTTATTGGAGTCAGAAAAATATCAAAAAAATCTATTTTATCATGCCATAGAACTTTACCCATTACCTAAAGAGGTTTATCAAAAACTAAATTATCCGGCATTACTACAACAACAGTACTCTATTGAGATGGAAAAAGCTTCAGATCTGTTTATGCAGCTTCACTCATCACCTTGGGAGAAATCTGCAAGCATAACTACAAAATTTAATCTTTTAAAACAACGGTTCGACTTAAGCAAACCTTCTCAATTTAATCCTAATCGATCTTACGACTTGATATATTTTGATGCATTTGCCCCTGATAAGCAACCTACTATGTGGGAAGAAGAGATCTTCCGCAAAATATATACTCTTTGCAGCAGAGATGCAATTTTCGTTACATATTGCGCCAAAGGAGCTGTAAGAAGGATGTTACAAAATGTAGGTTTTCAAATGGAGCGGTTACCGGGACCTCCGGGTAAAAGAGAAATCCTAAGAGGAAGAAAATAGAATTGATTTTTTTCTACTAATCATAAATATTATCACAGTAAACTAATAACACTGGTATAAAAAAGGATATCAATTTGCTTGCAAAAGTCAAAAATAAAATTGAAATTGGATAGATTTTTACAATCAATTGTTTAATGAGTAATATATTGAAAAAATCTACTTTAAAACTATGGATTATATATAACAGTTTGAGTACATGGAAATAGCAGCAAGTTTATCAGGTGCAGGAAAAGAATATAAAACCGGCGAATCAAAAATAGTAGCACTGCAACCTACAACAGCAGAATTCAGGAAAGGCGAAATTACTTTATTAGTCGGTCCCTCAGGTTCAGGAAAAACAACATTATTATCACTACTTGGATCTGTAATATACCCTTCAATGGGTAAAGTATGGGTAGGTAACACATGCATTAATGAGCTTTCAGAAAAAGAGTTATCAACTCTAAGACTTCAACAAATCGGATTTGTTTTTCAAGGATTTAACCTGCTGGCACCATTAAATGCTCTCGAGAATGTAATGGAACCCTTGTTACTTCAGGGAGTAAAACGAAAAGAAGCTAAAAAAAAGGCATTAGAACTGGTTAGAAGATTTGACATGGAAGACAGGATTCATAATCTTCCACGAAACCTAAGCGGTGGTCAACAACAACGTATTGCTATTGCAAGGTCATTAATTACCAATCCACAACTCATACTATGTGATGAGCCAACAGCCTCATTAGACCACAAGAGTGCCAAGATGGTAATGGATATGTTAAGTCAGCTTTCCCTTGATAACCGTGCAGTAATTGTTGTGACTCATGATGTAAGACTTAAAAAATATGCCGACAGAACAATTTATGTTTCTGAAGGAAGAATAAGTGAGACAGCAATAGAAGATGATTTCTAATTATTATATAAAACAACATTAAACAAAATATTGATGAAGATACAAATTGCACTCCTTATAACTATTCTGTTATTAACAGGATGCGGTAATAAACAGAAAAATGAAGCACCTGTAAATACTGAGCTTGAACCAACTATAATAGTGGGTATAGGCAAGGTAGTACCACAGGGAGGCATCGTTAATCTTGCCGCTCCCACATCGGGAATAGTAAAGGAAATATATGTAAATAGCGGCGACAGTCTAAGTTCCGGAGATTTAATTCTTACACTCCTCGGTAAAGACGAAGAGCTTTCTGTTAATGAAGCCAATTCACGTTTGAAAACACAAGAGCTAACAGTTCAATCGGCTAAAATAGCTTTGGAAAAAGAACGAATAGCTCACGAAGAACAAAAAAGAGTATTGAACGATGCAAAAGAGCTGCTTTTAGTTGGTGCAACTACAGGCGAAAATGTACGTACTCTTCAAAATGAATATAACTTAGGAACTGAGCAGTTAAAAGGGATTGAGAACGAATACAAATTGCAACAATCTCAACTAAACGAGCTAAGAGTTCAGCGTGATTCAAGAGCAAACGATCTTAATAAGACTGAGTTTAAAGCACCAACTGATGGAGTACTTCTTGACCTTACCCCACGTGTGGGCGAAGCTGTAAATCTTCATCAACAATATGGACGTATGTCACCAAACAGACCATTGGTGGTAATGGTAGAGATTGATGAGTTATTTGCAGATAAAGTAAAGGTGGGGCAAGAGTGTCAAATAAATTTTCATGGAGATACTGAAAAAGCTGCTACAGGTGAAATTGCAAGAATATCACCCGACTTAAAAAAGAAATCTCTTTTTTCTGATAGCGGCACCGATTTAGAAGATCGTCGAATTCGAGAAATAGAAGTTCACCTCAACGATATATTTAAAACACTTTTCATTGAGTCTAAAGTCGAATGTAGCATACAATTAAACTAATATAAAATGCTATCTACTGCATATAAATTTGTACGTTACGAAAAGTCCAAAAGCATGGGCATCCTAACAGCAATTATTATCAGCATATATCTGATAGGAATTGAGTTAGGAATGTTCTTCTATCTTGCCGACATTATTGGAGGAATAGTTGGCAATACGAATCCAAAATATGCTCAAGTTTTTGTTGTAAAGAAGCAGACAGAAAATATAAACCAACTCTCTCCTTTTGATACTCGTTGGGTAAATCAGTTAAGAAGTATCGAGGGAATAGAAGACACACATGGTTTTGTAATAACAAATGTTTCAACAAGATTTCCTAATGGTAAAGATGCACCTGCTATGATTATTGGGAGTGACTACCCTACATTGGCAGTTGGTCCATACGACGAATTAGTATACTCCGGTAGAATTGAGAATCTTGCCGCTCCACAAATTGTCTCTACCGACTATTACGACAATAAAGCGTTGCGCTTTGACGTACAGCTTGGCACCCGATTCGAGATTAACGGAAAATCAGCTACAGTTGGATTATTAACTCGTGATGCTAAGGGTTTTACTACACCTCTAATTTATACAACAACTGATAAAGCACGATATTAC
>DATGMV010000083.1:0-4873 GCA_035307185.1 Fermentimonas sp.
CTGCACTTGCTGCTGCATTAGCTGAGATGGTTGCAAAAATTACACTTGATAAAAAAAGATTTGCCGAGAAGGGTGATAGAGTTAAAGAAATTGCAGCAATAATGGAGGTGAACAGAAGTCATATGTTGAATTATATGGATAGAGATTCAGAGTCGTATCAGAAAGTTTTGGATGCATATGAATTACCTAAGCATACTGAGGAGGAAATTTTAGTTAGAAGTGGGAAAATTAACGAAGCACTTAAACTTGCGACAGTTGTTCAGCTAAATGTAGCAAAGAGAGGTTATAACCTTCTTAGTTTAATAGATGAAATAACAAACTTAGTTAAGGGCGGTATACAAGCTGATGGCAAAGTGAGCATGATGATTTGTAGAACTGCAATTTTCGGAGCAATTCTGAACGTGAAAAATAACTTAGCAATTATTAAAGATAAAAGTTTTGTAGAAAATGTGCAATCAATATGCTCCAATATTGAATTAGAATTAGAAAATAATTTTATTGTAAAATGTTAATTTAAAATGTTTTTTATGACCTTGAATCTGGCTAAATTGCTTATTTGATGTTATCTTTGGGCTTTTCAATAAAAAAAGCGAAGAATATTTAAAAAGTAAAATAGAAATAGATGGTAGAAGTTATTAGAAAATCGCTCAGAGACTCTGCAGCGGCAAGGTGGACCGCACTTTTTATTGTATCGTTTACAATGATGTGCGGATATTTTTTATCCGATGTTATGTCGCCACTTGCAGGCTTGCTTGAAAGCCAACTTGGATGGACACGTGCAAATTATGGTACATACACCAGTTCATACGGATGGTTTAACGTTTTTCTGGTTATGCTTATCCTCGGAGGTATTATTCTCGATAAGCTTGGAATAAGAATTACCGGTTTTGGAGCTACTGTTTTTATGGTGGTAGGAACTGCTATTAAGTATTGGGCAGTATCAAGCATAGCATTAGCAGAACAGAGTATTTTGGGTCTAAACGGTCAATTGTTTTGGGCTTGTATAGGTTTTGCAATTTTTGCAGTTGGGGTTGAGGTTGCCGGGATTACTGTGTCTAAAATTATTGTAAAGTGGTTTAAGGGTAAGGAGCTTGCAACTGCAATGGGTATGCAGGTAGCTATGGCAAGAATTGGTACTGCCCTCGCACTTGGTTTTTCTGTTCCTATTGCCCGTGCAACGGGGATTATTGATGTTTCGAGACCACTTTTAGTTGCTTTAATAGCTCTTTGTATTGGTCTTATAGTTTTCATCGTATACATGGTAATGGATGTTAGGCTGGATAAGTCTGAAACTGTAGATGGTGTTAAAGAGTCTGATCATGAAGAGGAATTTAAAATTTCGGATATCGGGAAAATATTGAACAACAAGGGATGGTGGTATATTGCAATTCTATGTGTACTGTTTTATTCAGCAGTCTTCCCATTTTTAAAGTATGCGACCGACCTTATGGTTAATAAGTTTGGCGTCGATCAAAATATTGCCGGTATGATTCCAATGCTATTACCGTTTGGCAATATTCTTTTAACACCATTGTTTGGTGGCATTTACGATAAAAAGGGTAAAGGAGCAACTATTATGATAATCGGTTCTATCATTCTTATTGTTGTACACGGACTTTTCTCTATTCCAGGTCTAAATAGCTGGATCACTGCAATGGTATTGGTTGTTTTGCTTGGGGTTGCATTTTCACTTGTGCCCTCGGCAATGTGGCCATCAGTTACAAAAATTGTTCCTGAAAAAAGATTGGGTACTGCTTATTCACTAATCTTCTGGGTGCAAAATTGGGGATTAATGGGTGTGCCATTACTCATTGGTTGGGTTCTTGAGAAATATTGTATTACCGGACAGACTATTAGAGATGGTATAACAGTCAATACTTACGACTACACTTTGCCAATGTTGATTTTTGCAGCATTTGGTATTCTAGCTCTTGTTTTTGCATTCCTTCTTAAGGTTGAAGATAAGAAAAAGGGATACGGACTTGAATCGCCTAATATCGAACGATAATAATATTAAATATTTCTTAGATAGGATAAAGATATTTTTTTAAGGACGATTCACTAATATTAGTGAATCGTTTTTTTAGATAGGTATTAACCATGCAGCATAAATGTGGCTTACTAATCCTAATAGTACGAATACATGAAATATAGAATGCACATACTCCCTCTTAGCTGTTGCATAAATTACAGCTCCCACTATATAAAAAACTCCTCCTATAATTAACCAGTATATTACACCTATCGAGTTTTTTAAATCTGCAACTTCAATTAATGGTCTGAATGCAATTAGTACTACCAGTCCCATAAAAACGTATGAAGCTGTTTTGAGATGACTATTTCGCTTTAGCGGTCGAAAGCTAATTATAATACCAATAAGTGCAATCACCCATACCAATGTAAATATCGACCATCCCCAAATGGGTTGTTCGTCTCGTAAAAGTATTAGAGTGAATGGTGAGTAGCTTGCGGCAATTAGCAGGTATATTGATGCATGATCAAAATGGCGTAGTTTTTCCTTCATATGAGGTTCCTGAACAAAGTGATACATTGTCGAAGCTGTCATGCATAATATCATTCCTAAACCAAATAAAGCGTATGCAAGCAATGCCCAAATATCTTCTTCAACGATTGCCTTATTAATTAATATTGCAGTTGCAATAATGCTAACAATTATACCAAAGCCATGAGAAATGTAGTTGACTCTCTCTTCGGGCAAGGTATAGAACTTTTCTCTTGTCATATCAATTTGCAATTCTATTTGCAATAGACAAAAGTACAAATATATTTAATCGTTATATAGGTAAAAATATTATTCTTTACTGACAAAAAGTCATATGTTTTCTATTGGCAAACATTTTGAGTTTATCTTGTTGAGAATCTGCTCATAATTACAACCATTCACATTGCACTTTGTTTTAATAATAAACAAGTGTTGTGATTTAAATTATAAAATTAGAACAATAAAAATATGAATTTCAACAATTTTACAATAAAAGCGCAAGAGGCTGTACAAAAGGCTATTGAGATTGCTCAGGGCTATAATCAGCAAATGATTGAACCTACACACATTCTTAAGGCAATTATGATTGTAGGAGAGAATGTAACCAGTTACTTGTTTAACAAACTTGGTGTTAATAGTCAGAATCTTGAGAGGGTTGTAGATGCTGAGATTGAATCGCTACCTAAAGTCTCAGGTGGTGATCCTATGCTGGGCAGGGATACTAATACAGTTTTTCAGAAAGCATCCGATTTCACAAGTAAAATGGGCGATCAATTCGTTTCTATTGAACATATACTTCTTGGAATTATTAATGAAACAAATAGTGCATCAAAGATGATGAAGGATGCAGGTGTTTCGTTAAATAATTTACAAGCTGCTATTAACGATCTGCGTAAAGGTGAGAAGGTAACAAGTCAGACAGCAGAGGATACTTATCAGGCATTAGCCAAGTATGCTATTAATCTTATCGAGAGAGCAAGAGAAGGTAAACTTGATCCTGTGATTGGTAGGGATGAAGAGATTAGACGTGTTTTACAAATCCTTAGCAGACGTACCAAAAATAACCCAATACTCATTGGTGAACCTGGTACAGGTAAGACTGCTATTGCAGAAGGTTTGGCTTATAGAATTATAAGAGGCGATGTACCTGAAAATCTAAAAAGTAAGCTGGTATATTCATTGGATATGGGTGCTCTTATAGCCGGTGCAAAATATAAGGGTGAATTTGAAGAGCGTCTTAAATCTGTCGTTAATGAGGTAACTAAATCAAACGGAGAGATTATTCTTTTTATTGATGAAATACATACACTTGTTGGTGCTGGAAAGAGTGAAGGTGCAATGGATGCTGCAAATATTCTAAAGCCAGCATTGGCTCGTGGTGAGCTGCGTGCTATTGGTGCAACTACGCTCGACGAGTATCAGAAGCATTTTGAAAAAGATAAAGCCTTGGAGCGTCGATTTCAAACGGTTATGGTGAATGAGCCATCCGAAACCGATAGTATATCAATTTTAAGAGGGTTGAAAGAGCGTTACGAGAATCACCATAAGGTGAGAATTAAAGATGAAGCAATTATCGCAGCAGTACAACTTTCCAGCAGATATATTACTGATAGATTCTTGCCTGATAAGGCAATTGACCTTATGGACGAGGCTTCGGCAAAACTTAGAATGGAGGTCGATTCTGTTCCAGAAGAACTCGATGAGATTATGCGTAAAGTGAAACAGCTTGAGATTGAACGTGAGGCTATTAAGAGAGAAAACGATCTGCCCAAAGTGGAACTACTAAATAAGCAAATTGATGATCTGAAAGCCGAAGAATCTGATTATAAAGCTAAATGGCAATCGGAAAAAGATCTTATTAATAAGATTCAGCAGGCGAAAATTGATATAGAAGATTCTAAGTTCGAAGCAGATAGGGCAGAACGTGAAGGTGACTACGGCAAGGTTGCAGAGCTAAGATATGGAAAAATTAAGGATAAAGAAAATGAGATCGATTTTCTGCAAACTGAATTACATATGAGGCAAGGTAGTCGCGCCATGATTAAAGAAGAAGTCGATGCTGAGGATATTGCTGATGTGGTATCGAGATGGACCGGTATTCCGGTTAATAAAATGTTGCAGAGTGAGCGCGATAAGCTTCTTAATCTTGAAGATGAGCTGCATAAGCGTGTAGTAGGTCAGGAGGAGGCAATAGAAGCTGTGGCTGATGCAGTGAGAAGGAGCAGAGCCGGATTGAGTGATCCTAAACGTCCGATTGGATCTTTTATATTTCTTGGTACTACAGGGGTTGGTAAAACCGAGCTTGCAAAAGCTCTTGCGGAGTATTTATTTGATGATGAAGATATGCTGACTCGCATCGATATGAGTGAG
>DATGMV010000084.1:0-2497 GCA_035307185.1 Fermentimonas sp.
CTTAGATGTTTTTTTTCATACAAACTGAATGATTAGCCTATCGCACAATGAGATTATGTGACAGCAGTTGTAGTAATTTTCTTTTTGTAGTAATTTTTTAACGAGAATATTGTTTTAAGAAAAAACATTACAATTGTCTGTAAATACTAAGAAGTTTAAGGAATGATATTTTACTACATCATTTTCATTCGTGAAAAAGATGGTATTAATATCATAGCTGAATACTGATAAGATTAACGTTTTATTTATTCTGCTTCACAATCCGGAAAAATTAATATCAAACGATTCAAAGTTATCGAGCCGAATGATATATAAGACTTCTCAGGGCAGCTTAGTCAACTTAAAAATTGGTTAAGACGTTATTTGAAGTATCCGCATTCTGAAGTATTAGCTCAAAGAAAATAAAACTGAATCTAAAAGCTCAATTTTAAATTCTAAGGTTCTTAAAACTTCATTAGATATCTAACACACTATCATCATATGCAGAAGTCTGTGCAAATTGATGAGAACTCCTACCCTATATTAAAAGCCGACCATTGAGTCGGCTTTTTTTTACCTATACTTTCCCTTTCACTAACTCAATACAAGGCAAATGTTATTATCGGATGCCATCTTACGCATATTTAAAATTGCATAACGCATTCTTCCAAGTGCTGTATTTATACTTACTCCGGTTGTTTCTGAAATTTCCTTGAAACTCATATCTTTATAATAACGCATTTCTACTACTTCACGTTGTTGCTCCGGTAGAAAGTCAACAAGCTTCCTGACGTCGCTAAGTACTTGATACCTGACTAGCTGAGATTCAAAGGTTTCATCGCATAGATTTATATTGTTAAGTAGATCAACTTCATATGAGTCATTTGAAATTGTGTTTTCGTTTTTTCTTTTCCTGAAGAAATCAATTATTAGATTGTGCGCTATCCGCATAATCCAACCTTTAAACTTACCGATCTCGGTATATTTTCCTTGGCGTATGGTTGTAATTGCTTTAATAAATGTGTCTTGGAAAATATCATCCGCAAGGTCGTTATCGCGAACTGTGTACATGATATAGGTATAGAGAGGTTGTTTATACCTATTGAGGAGCGTGTCAAATGCTGCATCGTTGCCTTTAGCATAAACAATAACCAACTGCTCATCGGTCATCGCTGAGTAATTATCCATAGCTTTACTACTTAAATCATTATGTTAATTCAGTTGAGTAAAGAGGACTTATAGGCAATTAATTTTAGTGTTTATTATTTTTCAGTAACAAAAACAAAGGAAAACAATTTATTGCAATATTACAAATTTAGTTTTATGCAATTATCTCTAACAAATTTGAATTATAGTTCCAATTTTTCTAATAACCAACTCCCACTTCGCTCTTATATCGCTCTTTTATAAGTTGAATAAATTGAACTTGATAAGAGCAATATAAGAGTTAAGTAAAATGGGATCTGAGTTTTATTTTATCTCGGCAAGATCAACCGGTTTGTAATAAGCCAAATCATCAATGCCGGCTTCCGAAACAAAATTATAGTTCTTTATAACTTCAATCTGACCGTAATGAATATAAACCTCAGCACTGCGTCTGAATAGTTCCTGATTTTGATTTGCATCTTGTAGTAGTAAATGCCCTGAAATTATATGAGCAGCACTATCCACAAGTCGGCGTGCATGAAAATCTAAATATTCTTCATCTTTTTGCGAGGAAACAATATGAGTTAACTGCTCAAACATTTGAGTCATTTCAGACAGGGTGCGCTTTAGTGGTTCAAGCTCAGGAACAACACTCATGGATTCATACACTTTTATTCTTTGCAGGTATGTACCTGTTGTTACATGACGAATTGCAGCTACTACCTGAAGTTGTGTTGTTCCTTCGTAAATATTGGTTATTCGTGCATCTCGATAGAGACGTTCGCATTTGTAGTCTTTCATATATCCCGATCCTCCATGAATCTGAATAGCATCATATGCATTCTGATTTGCATATTCGCTGCTCATACCTTTACCAAGTGGGGTAAAAGCATCTGCAAGTCGAGAGTAATATTTCATTTCTTCACGCTCTTCGGGAGTTAGCTTGCGCAGTCTGCTAATATCTTCAAGCGACTTGTAAATATCTACAAAGCGACTTGTTTCATATAGTAAGGTGCGTGATGCATCCGTTTTAGCGCGCATGTTTGCCAACATTTCATAAACGGGTGGGAAGTTGATAATTGCCTTGCCAAACTGACGTCGATCAAGTGCGTAGTTATAAGCTTCGCGAGTTGCTGCTTCTGATATACCAACAGATTGTGCCATGATTCCAAGGCGTGCACCATTCATAAGTGACATTACATATCTGATGAGACCAAGACGACGACTTCCTACAAGCTCTGCTTTAGCATTTTTGAATACAAGCTCGCAGGTGGGTGCACCTTTTATTCCCATTTTATTCTCTATTCTTCGCACATTTACTCCGCCACTGTTCTTGTCATAAATAAACATTGACAGTCCGCGTGCATCTTTT
>DATGMV010000085.1:0-7425 GCA_035307185.1 Fermentimonas sp.
ATAGAATCGCTCACTCTGATAACAAACCATTCCGGCCAGATCCTTTTCAGAGGCAGGCTGATATTGTAGAGTGGTGGTGGCAGTGAAATATCTGTGTTGCTGCCGGTGAAAGAGGGTGGAAGTGGGGGCAACTGCTTTCAAGTTGACCGGGAACGGTGTAAGTATAATCCCTTTTTTGTCAGTTTTTACAAACTCCTCTCGGGGGCCTCTCACTCCAATCCAGCGATAGTCCAAATTAGATGATCGGAAATCATCGCGAAAAGTAAAGTTGCCGTTGGGGAAAAATCCATCTTCTCCTGTTTTATTTGTTACTCCTTCCGGCATTTTCAGCTTTGGTGTCATGGGAACCAGACCGTTCTCAAAAACGGGATACTTGCCGCTCCAGTCGACTGGTAGTATGAATGTCTCACGTCCAGTATTGACTCTGTTCTGCTCATTCGGGCGAATGGCAAGGAAGACACCATAGTATTTACCGTCGGGACCCTCCACCAAATCGGCATGTCCGGCCCAGTCAACCTTGTTTGCCCTGTCCGGATGGAGGTAACGCTGTGACAGTATGGGATTGTTGTCGGCAGGGGTGTATGGACCTTTCGGGTGATCACTAGTGAAAATCACTTCACTGTGCCAGTCACCGGTACCCCCCTCGGCACACATCAGATAGTAGATACCTCCTTTTTTGTAGATATGAGGTGCTTCAATCCAGATAGGCTGCTGCGAGATATCTACCCCACCGTCCACAATAATCTGATCGGTGCCTTGGATAACCTGATCCTTTTCCAGATCATACTCCCATATTTTGATCACACGGTGACCTTCATACAACGCTTTACCTCTGTCGGGTGCATCGTTATGCACCACATAAGCTTTTCCATTGTCATCGAAGAACAGCGATGGGTCTATCCCGTCGAACCTGAGCCTTTGTACTTCTCCCCATCCTTTGAAAGGATCCTTCGTTTTGACCACCATATTGCCGATTCCTTCTGCAAACTGGGTGGTGATCATGTAGAATGTATCGTTATGAGGATTGTACGTAATTGCCGGTGCATAAATCCCTTCACTGACACCACTCCTGTGTACTTTTAACTGCGACTTCCTGTCGAGCACATGCCCAATCTGCCGCCAGTTAACAAGGTCAACGGAGTGAAAAATCGGTACTCCGGGAAACATCGAAAAGGAGGAGGTTACCAGGAAGTAATCATTTCCTTTTCGGGTGATGGAAGGGTCGGGATAACATCCCTGCAAAATAGGGTTATAGAACTCATCCGTCTTCAACGGATTGCGTTGATAAACTGTGTCCTCACCCTCATAGATGAAGTGTGAGAATAGAGGGGCGTTGATGACTCTATTCTGTCCATTTTGACCATTTAAGGTTAACGACAAAATCATTGTTGTAAACAGTAATGGGAGACCCATCTTAGCTTTCATTCCGGTGTAGTTTTATGTATTTATGAAGCAATCAATTCAATCATCCTATTCGAATATTACTTCAGTTTTCTTAATTGATTTAACGGACAATTTACCTTAGTTGGCAAAATCTCAGGTCAGTATCGTTTGTCATTGGTACAGCAAATGTAATAATTCCAAATGAATATGACTACCCGTTTTTGGATAGTTAATTCACTTTTATAGATAAAAATAGAACAGTATACAGTAACATGCGAAAGTTCAATAAATAAGTATCTTTCTCTTCATTGTAGTTGTTATTTCACTTCAATAACTTCATTTGACGAGTATATTAGATGACCTTCACTACTTATACCTTCAATAATGATCCCATAATGGGATGGAGAATCAGCCGAATAAAAAGTCAAGTTTGCTGTGCCAGCACTATCTGTCGAGATATTTGGATTCCAATATATGGTTGAGCGAAGGTCAGGTGTCGTATTGTTTCGCTGTTCTTCCGTTTCATATACTGGTGAGTAAAATTCAACATGTTGCTGATAACCTATTGGAGTTAATATTTGCATATTCTTATTCATGCTGTTTTTTTCCACATATCCCTTTTTCGTATTAATAACAATTGCACCATTTGCAGCCCGACTGCCGAAAATGGGCATTACGGATGTAGCTGGTGATACAAAGACGTCGCTTATATCGTTCACATTTAGCATGCTATAGTCAAAATTTTCAGATGGAACATTGTCTAAAATTAGCATGGGAGTGGCGCGACGATAAAAAACTTCATTTCCTGAGATTGTTACGCCTGGTAGGCGACGAAGTAAGTCGAAAACTGTCATAAAGTTTGATTTCTCAATTTCCTCTATTCCCAGTACAAAGGATGATGAAATCGAATAAAAGGGAGACTCTGTTTTACGACGTATTACCCGTTTTGCTTTAACTTCAACCTCAGCTAGATTAATCATCCACATTTCATTTTCAGTGTCGAGTTTCTTATTTACCTTATCAAGATAAGAATCATCGTATGCATGCTTCTCGGCAGCCATAAATGGAAGATGACTAACCAGTGGAAATGATTCGATTGAATCTAACTCAATAAATGCAAGACTTGAACCTTTTTTTCTCAATGCTTGTATAAGATACCTTGTACTATCCGGATAATCAACATTGCTAAATACAAACCTACCATTGTCTTCCGTTTTTACAAACGATGTACCTAAGATAGAATCTTTATAAGCAATCATAGAAATATTTCCATCCTTTAGAGCTGAAAAAACACCCGTTACTCTACCTGAAAACTGACGATTTGATTCAACCGGAAATTTCAGTTTTGTTTGCAAATTACCTTTCAATATTTCCTGCACATTGTATCTTCTCCATCCCTGAGTCATCATCAACACATCCAGCGCTGTGACCGTTTTTTTATCATCGTTCTGAAAATAGTTCATCGGTGATTCAATATGGCCTTTCAACTCAGACGATAACAAAAGAGTAGTTATAATACTCGAAGAGGTGTCAAGAGAAACATCTTTCTTATCTACCACAGATATGGAAAAATTGCCAGATAACGGAACTTCATTTTCATCAGTAACTTTAATACATAAATCGATCTTCTCTCTAATTTGGTTAGTATGTTTACCTGGCGTCATATAAACATTCGCAAAAGAGCTTTTTTGTGAAGAGAATACCAATCGTTCACTGAGGATATTTTTCTCTTTATCAATTAATATGAAATGGATAATACCCGCAGGGAAAAAATCTTTTTCAAAAAGAAAACCACGAGATTCACCCCATGGCTCCGAAAAGAGCACAGCTCCACGAATATGAGCAATTAATCGTATTCCTGTGGGTAGAGTATAATTTGGTGACATCGATAATGTTAAACTTAGACTTTCATCTCTCCAACGTGTCTTTAATGCCACTACGTTGGGTTCTGGTAATGGCAGGTTAAACCGGCGTGATATGTTATCATTATTTGTACACACTACATGATAGCTTCTTTCAGGAAGGTAATTCATTTTAAACTGTCCCATCCCCAAATGACTACTTTTGAAATGGGCCCATACTGCACCTGTGTCGTCAAAAACTGTACCTTTTATATTTTCATGTAGCCCATTTTTTTTCAATGCTTTAAATGCAATTTGGATATCTGTCTGTAAAGGTGCATGACCACCTTCCGGAAAGAATGAGACGTCGAAAGTACTATCAGGAATGGGAATTTTAAAAAAAGAGTTGTGAGTATTTCCGTTGTGTGTAGTTTGCAACAGAAATATGGGTTGGGTAATTGCTTTGGTTAGGTCGAAAGTATAGAGAGACGATTCCTGTTTGAACAACAACTTCTTTTCTTCCTCTTTAAGGTCGCCATCCACAAATAAACTGCAATTGTCGGGAATAATACGATCCTCTCTATTCCTTTGTGTGAAATATATATAAGTAATAACTTTATTGTCTTTAAAAGTAAAGTTAACCTTCGGTGAAATAATGGCAGACATTGGATCAATGACATAAATAGACTTTCGGAAAAAATAATCCTCTCCCTGATTTTGCATATATTTGGTATACGCACGAAGTGTATAATTACCTTCCGGCAAAGCCTTGTCTAAATTGACATATCCATAAAAGTAACCCAGACTGTCTGGTCTGAGCATGGCTCTGTGAGCAACTTTTGACAAGGGATTAATCATCTCTACATAAACGTATCTGCTAGCATTAGCCTTTTTAAGGAGTAGCGCATCCACCAAATGAACACGTATCCAAATCGTGTCGCCTGAAAAATAAGAAGATTTATCGGTCTGTGTATGAACTTTTTCCTGTGGATAGAGAGAAAGTTGTTCAAGGAAAAGATCCTGAATGGTGTCTGTAGTGGAATTTTGTGCCACGATATTTGTCCCTAAAAGAATGATTACACCCAAAACAAGATTTTTTATTCTCATGTCATGTTTAATAAAATTATTATTGATTTCATTCGATACATAAAATAGCAATTATCACAAACTTTGTACCCTTGTAGATTTTTCCCATATCATAAAAAATTGAATTATTATAAGAAGGCAGGACATCTGTTTGTCCTGCCTTCTTATATGAAAACTATTTTCTATGTTCATCTAACCAGTCATCCAGTTCCTCTTGTTCAGCAGAAGTTTTTCGTTCCTTATACAAAAATCCAGCAGCTCGCCAACGAGTTCCGTTGTTATTATATTCATACCAAAAATCGTAGACTTTAATCTCAGGATAGTACACTCCTCCTCCATCAAATATTTCAAACTCATCCCAAGTATTATAACTTAACGAATTATCATCATTAATCGTAATCTTAAATGTATGCGTTGGTTTATAGTCTTCGGTTTCATTATTGTAATGATACATACGCACTGTGCTTCCATTGTCAGTTGCCCCTAAATTTCGTGACATTCTGTATAATACAGAATCAGTGTCGTTTGTAGTGTTTTTCAACATTCCATCCACATAATAAAGACCATTATAATCGTTAACCAAATGCAACCTTACCAATACAGTAGTATCATTATCACTAAGTTCATAATCTGATATTGTATTTAGTCGTAAAGGTATCATATACAAAGAGTCACACTGCAATGTTTCAGGATTTACATAAATTGGGAAAGTCTCATAAACTTCACCCGACTTAATAGTTATTTGCTCTAATGGATAGCTATAAATTGAATCAGCCAGTTTTTGATACTGCACATCCTCTCCAGACACATTACGTTGGTTATACAAATCAATTTCATCACTATTTTCTTTAATTGTAACAGTAACATCTTTACTTAAAGGACGTGATCCGCTTACAGCTACCGAAATTGCAATCGTATCAATCATATTTCCCAAATGAATATCTCTTTCAACAATTTGATCTCTCGCCCCAACAATATAAACTTTAGGAGGAAACAGTTCGCTATCCATTGGGGAAGTTTCTTTCTCACAGCCAGCTAAAAGCATTATGAGAGATATAGAATATAATAATATTTTTTTCATATTACTTTATTTTTATTTATAGAATTAATATTAGTTCCATCCTGGATTTTGGACCAACTTGCCATTTCTATCCAGTACATTCTGATCAATTGGAAAAAAATACATTTTGTTATTCCATACGCGCCTCATAGCAGTTTCTGTATTCCAGATTTTTGTTGTATAGAAACTTTCACGTTCTGCACTCCTAGCCATTACATCCAATCCATTTACTGGTTTACTCATTACATCAGGAGCATCCATCCAACGTCGGAGATCGTAATAACGATGATCTTCAAAAAAGAATTCAATTTGTCTTTCGTGCTTTATCAAATTCTTCATTGTTTCGTAATCACTAGCTTCTGCTATTGTTATTCCGGGTAAACCACTACGGTAGCGAATTTGGTTAAAATATTTCACCATTTCAGCAACATCTCTTGTAACAGTTATTCCACTGGTTTCATCGGTATATGAGTTTTCCATCTCGTTCATTGCTTCAACATAACCCATTAAAATTTCGGCATATCTAAATACAGGGTATGTTTTCTGCTTTACACTGCCCCAATAGTCTCGATTATCTTCTTGATGGGCCCATTTTCGTATAGTGTAACCTGTGCGGTTATAATTAAAATCACTTCCACGAGCGTTTCCATCATAATAATAAGTAACATTCATATTAGTTACATCACTACCAGATCCGGTATAAGCAGTGCCAGGCCAAAAACCATGATTAAAACCTATCGAAGCATAGTATCTAGGCTCGCGATTATCATCCATTCTTGCACGCTCTGCTGTAAGAACATAGTTCTCAGAAAAAGTCAGACCGCTTCCTACTGCTTGCCACGATTGCTCTTCATCTGTAGCTTCACTGAATAACCTTCCATCAGCCATTCTAAATTGATCCACAACATCTTTTGGTACACTTAGTGTACTGTTACCCCCTTGCTTTGAAGGAAAAGAAAAACGATCGTTTATATTTGCTTCATTATAAAAATAAATCAATTCGGGATTACTTTCAGGAGTCACACTTCCATCAAAAATAGCTTTATATGATCTATATGGATCTATATCCGCTGCTCCATTTGGAAAATTAGCACTCTTCAGATTTGGATCGTTAGTATCCGGAAGAGGAAGTGTCCCTGTACCTCTTGTATTAACAATCTTATCAACTGTCAAAAGCTCATACTTCTCTAAATCAATAATACGTTTAAAGGCTGCGGCAGCTTTTCCCCATTTGCTAGGATCGGCAGTTTGTGAAATAAAATGTGTACCGTCAGAACGAGTCCAATTTACATAAAACTGATTACCATTATACAAAGGACTGGCCGCATACAAACGCATACGTGCAAGAACTGCCATCGCTGCACCTCTTGAAGGCATATATTGATAAGCTATACTTCTGTCACGTGGAAGCAGCTGTGCAGCCTGTTCCAGGTTATCACAAATATATTCTACACAATCATCATATGACGATCGTTCAAAAGAAGTTTCCTCTACTGAAGCGTCAGTATCAAACGGTTCGTCGGGTAAAATAGGAACTGGTCCGTATAATCTCACCAGAGAATAATAAAAATAAGCACGTAAAAAATGAGCTACACCTTTATAATCTCTCATTTCTGCATCAGTCAATTCCTTATTTTCATCAATTCTTGCTAGAATAATATTTGACTTTCGAATCCCTTTATAATAATCAGGCCACGGATTCACATTTTTAGTATCTCTAGCACTTACCTGATCAACCACCAAACAGCTTCCTGCATGATCCCAATTTATCCATGGTTGAATTGCCTCGTCCGATCCCATACCACTTGGAAAATCGGCTCTATAATCCCAATCTCCAACAAAATTTGATTCGTTCTTTAATAAGACTGCAGTACCAATTATGTACTCGAATGTTTTTGTCTTCGATGTGAATACGGTGTCAATAGTAGTTTTATCATACACATATTCATCAATATCAATATAATTTTCACACGAGTTAAAAGCTATTGCACATAACAAAAGCAATAATAAACCTCCATTATATGTCCATTTTTTTATCTTCATACCAATTTGTGT
>DATGMV010000086.1:0-6713 GCA_035307185.1 Fermentimonas sp.
AATGAATACCATTACAGATACAATAGACGCAACCATATGGGGTCAATCTTTGATTTGACTATAAAAAGAATGGTTTTTAGCAAACCTATAAGACTGAATGAATGAAATTTAACAACAGCGCTCTAAGCGCCTATACCAAAAATGTTATTCATTTGACTGTAATTAATGAGGAAGGAAATTACAAGATAGATGAAGTCTGGTAAATAAGAATATTACATAATTAAAAGCCCGAGCAATCGGGCTTTTTTTATGCTTTAAAATTTAGCTTTCCCATCCAAAAGGTCTTTCATCCTTCTTTTTGTCAGCATTGAATTAATAGTCCTAATTAGAGACCGTTGCAAAACTATCGCAAAACTATTTTACCACTTTTATGGTCGAAAATTAACTCTTATTTTTAAAAAAGAGGCCTAAAAAATTTTGATTTCAATTTTTTAAGCTCATTTAATGCAAAACAAAGCTATTCTTAGTAGCTTTTTGGGCTACTTTTCACAATTAGACATAATTATCCCAGGTGCTCGATAAAGGTTGTAGGCTATTGTCCCCGCTGGCGCAGATTTGTAATCTGTGTCATAATTATCTCGAAATTTTGCGTATTTCTTCTTTTTTTCTACTTAGATGGTATTTAATCAACAGATTTATGGTCTAGATAATTCTGAAATATTCTGGTCAATATGTTTGTTGGCAAAACAGAGCAGAAGTAATCTGATTAGAGTAATTTCTGTTTCCTTATTAGCATGCTACTTTTGTCGCTATCAGAAACAGTCTTCTGATGGTTAGATTCGGAAACTTCATTATATTTACTGAAGTCATCCTGAAAAGTCAGAGAGGCAACGGCCTATCTGCCATCATGGAGTACAAAAACGGGAAAGAGAATTTGTATTAAACCCACAGCGATTACCAGGGCAACCTGTTGGCAGTGGCCAACACCTCAGGTAAGATAATAGAGCGATATGCTTATGACCCATGGGGAGTGCGCCGCAATCCAACCAACTGGGCGGAGCGAGACAACCGCACCTCTCGCCTCTTTTCAAGAGGATACCCTCTACAAGAGCATTTAAATGACTTTGGATTAATTAACATGAATGGAAGAGTTTTCGATCCTATTGTAGCAAGATTTCTTGGTCCAGATAAGGTTGTTCAGTCTCCTGATTTTACTCAAAGTTATAATCGATATAGTTATGGGTTTAATAATCCATTAAAGTATACAGATCCCTCAGGATGGATAGGCCAAAATACATCTGGAGGAATGGGAGAGAATAATTCTGGGTATAACGATACTGACATATACAACCGACCACGGTATGATCCGTTTACTAGGATGTATATTCCTCCAAATGAAAGACCTGGTGGAGCAACTGGATATGGCTATGGAAATTCAGAAACTGGCACTTATCAAAACAATTATAAAACTTATTATAATTTTAACTATACAAAAACAAACAACAAAAACAGCACAACATATTATTACCACTTTTAGAAGTCAGTAGATAGTTTCATATATTTGGTTCTTTATAAATCAATGTTTTATGGAAATATTTAAAGGTCAAAACCTTTTAGAGTTTGCTGAACGGTTCAAAACTGATGAAGACTGCCAATTATATCTAGCTCATTTCAAATGGTCAGGAGGCTTCAAATGTGTTAAATGCGGACATTCTAAAAGTCAGGTCAGAAGAAATCATTCTAGGACTTGCAACATATGTAGTCACACTGAATCAGTTACTGCAAACACATTGTTTCATAAAGTGAAGTTTGGTTTGCGAAAAGCCTTCTTTATCTGTTTTGAAATGGCAACAACGACTAAAAGCCTCTCTGCCACTCAAGTTGGTGTTCGATTTGGCATAACAGAAAAGACAGCAAGATTGTTTATGCACAAGGTTCGTGAAGCAATGAGATCGAGTGAGAACTACCCCATGGAGGGCAATGTTCATGTTGACGAATTTGTTGTCGGAGGAAAAGAAGAAGGCAAGGTTGGCAGGAGCTACGATAGTAATAAAAAGAAGATGGTATGTGCTGTAGAACTTACAGATGATGGCAAGGTCAAACGCATGTACTCCTTGAATATAGACAACTATTCCGCAAAGGAACTAGAAAAGGTATTTGATAAGCATATTTCTAAAGATGCCAATGTTGTTACAGATAAGTGGAAAGGTTATAGACCGTTAATGAAACGATATAACATAACCCAAATTGAAAGTAACCACGGAATGAACTTTACAGCTCTGCATACTATGATACATCAGGTGAAGTCATGGATTCGAACAACCTATTCATGGGTAAGTGAATTTAATATCAATAGATATGTAAATGAATTTTGCTTTCGAATAAACCGCTCACAAATGAAAGAAAATATATTTAACAATTTGATTGGTAGAATGATGAAAGCAGATAAAGTATATCAATCAGAATTAATATGTAACTAGCTACTGAACTCTAACCACTTTTATACTCAAACGGTTTATTTGGGCAGTTCGTTTGTGTGGAATGCCCGTGATGGGGGTGCCGCATCGCAAAGAGGTTGGTCAGAGTTTGATGATATCCCAATACACCCTGGCGTTGGAATGGGGCAGCGTATTGTCGGTATAGCTAATGGTTTTGTTGAGTCTACTGAATATAATTTGATGCGTAGGCAAGGGAATTTCTTAGTTGGAAATCCAAAGTGTAATAAATTTGTTTATGATGTAACTCTACAAGCAGGAGCAAGTCCAGGATTACCAAATCTACCCGGCAGGTCTGATATACTGAGAGGAGCTACAGGTGCAAGACCGCCAGTAGCATCACAATGGGCAGACCCAAATTATAGTATACCAGGTTGGGTTTCAGTTTCAAGTCCAATGCCTGGAGATATTGCTTCTTTCCAAGGACATGTTGGAATTGTATATGGTAACGGATTGACAATTAGCGCAACACTAAGAGATGGTGTGGTTCGAAATGATTGGGGGTTCAGGTCTGGACAAACACCTGTATTTAGAAGGTTTGTTGGTTATTAAATAGCGATATATGAAAAAGATATATATATACATTGCCAGTTTAGTTATAGTATTAGTACTTCTCGCTATAAAACTAACTTTAACTAATAAGGAAGGCATTGACAAAAAAGATTTTGAGATGGGAAGTAATCTATATGAGCAATTACAAAATAAAATCGTGAAAATTGAATCAAAAGTTATCGATTTAACATCTTCAAATGATTTGAAGAATGTCGATGAATTTAAAATTTTGCTCAACGAAAATAAAGAAAGGCTGACTCTATCATTAATTTATCAGTTTTTGGCAGATACTAATAATTCAAGAATACATAAAGAAATCCTAATTTACTCACTTAATGAAATAACATTAGATGATTATTGTGAGGTTTTTGAATATAGTATATCTCTTTACAAAGAGAAAGAGGTAGGTGATGATATTGTCATGACAATAATTTATCCAGGAAATGATTGGAGATGTATGCTGGTTAAAAACTACAAGGACAAAAGGATACGAAAAATCATGAAAGATAACATGAAGCTTGTATCCGATGAGTTAAATGAAGTTTTTGATATTGTTTTATCTGGCATTATGTGGATGTCAATAGAAGAGCAAAGAAACCTATAACATATAAAGCCCGAGCAATCGGGCTTTATTGCTTTTATAGTGCAACGATGTTTTTATTAAAGAAGTCTTTAAACTTGGCTTTGGTAAGCATGGTGTCAATAATATTAAAAACCGTGCCCCTATTCTTTTATTCCAGTTCCTGAATAAGTTTAACTTGTTCAAGCAACCCTTTATTTACATTGGCAACTTCTTATGATTAACCTATCCATTCACCCTGTCTACTTATCAGATTGTACTTAAAGTCTATCTTCTTTTATATTGACTTTAAATAAATTACCTCATAGAGAATAGTTCTAACCAAATTACAATAAAAGACCCCACTCCAAAAATGAAGCAGGGTCTTTCTCGCAAAATGAATAATTAAACCGCAATCTACTTATAATCCACAGTTATGGTTTCAATCTTACCATCAGGAAGATAGTTAAGATCAGCATAACGTACACTTCGCAGATGAGTCTGTCCAGAAGGTTCCACATCGTGGAAAAACAGATACCACTTGCCTTTAAATTCTACAATAGAATGATGCGTAGTCCATCCTTTCACAGGATTTAATATAACACCTTGGTAGGTAAAAGGTCCGTGAGGATTATCACCAATGGCATACACCAATTTATGCGTATCCCCTGTGGAATAGGAAAGATAATACTTACCCTTATACACATGCATCCACGCAGCTTCAAAAAAACGACGATGGGTGTCACCTTGTAACAAAGGATTACCATTTTCATCTAAAATGACAGCATCCTTTGGCTCTTCTGCGAACTCCAACATATCGTCTGCCATTTTCACAATCTTCGGACACAGTGCTGGTTCATCATCGGCTGGCAAAGCACCACATTCAAGTGCCTTGTTGTCACGGTAACGTTGCAGTTGTCCACCCCAAATTCCACCAAAATACATGTAGTGGGTTCCATCTTTCTCTTTAAACAGGCAAGGATCTATGGAATAACTACCTTTGATTGGGTCTGGCTGAGGAACAAATGGACCTTCGGGGCGATCGCTAACGGCAACACCCAATCTGAAGATGTCTGTTTTATCTTTTAAAGGAAAGTAGAGATAATATTTACCATCTTTATGAGCCACATCAGAATCCCAAAGCTGACGACCTGCCCAAGGAATGTCTTTAATATCAAGAACCTTCCCATGATCGGTCACCTCACCATCAATCTCATCCATCGAGAACACATGATAATCTCGCATATCAAAATGCGAACCTAAGTCATCTTCTGGAATACCCGCTTCAACATCGTGCGAAGGGTAGATAAAAAGCTTCCCCTCAAAAACATGTACAGCAGGATCTGCGATGTACATATGCTTTACCAAATGTTTTCTTACCATATCATTAATTATTTTATAGTATTACTAATACTACGTATGACTTCTCATTTTCGGTTGAAGTCATACGTAGAAAGAATCTTTCTTAATTCTTTTAGAAAGTGTTTATTTTCCCTCTGCCATCTCGATAATCTTAGCAACTACAGGTTTTGCTTTGTACTCACGATCGAACAGAACTGGATAGTCTTTACGACCCGCAATGGGCCAATAGTTTCTCCAAGATTGCGTATCGTTGACTCCCCAAAGAGTTACCCGTCCAATTTTATCTTGATGTTTTAAAAAGAGTTGAAAGAAATCTGCATAACGCTGATTGAATGCTACTGAAACTGAGTCGGGCATACCGTCTGGATAAGGGTTGTATTTAGACTCCAGTTCATAGCTTAAAGAAACTTCGGCACTCAACTGTTTAGAAGGCCAAGGTAAAACAGTAAGATCTAATTCTGTAATCATCACCTTACCAGCCAATCCAGCCAACTTAACTATAGAAGTCTCCATCTGCTCGATAGTAGGATCATTCATGCTTATATGCCCTTGCATACCTACTCCATCAACCCTCGCGCCATTATCAATAAGGTCTTTAACCATATTGTAAATTCCATCACACTTAGCAGCAATTGAAACAGCATAATCATTGTAATATAGTTCTGCCTCAGGATCAGCTTCATGGGCAAACTCAAAGGCTAACTGAATAAATTCTGGCCCAATTATCTGATACCACTTACTCTCTCTCCAGCTACCATCGTCCATCATCGCCTCATTCACTACATCCCAACCTTTAATGCGTCCTTTGTAACGAGTTACAGTCGTCTGAATATGGTTACGCATACGCTCAATCAACACATCGCGAGAAACGTCAGCTCCATTTTCATCTACGAACATCCAGTCTGGAGCTTGTGAATGCCACACTAAAGTGTGCCCAATAATCTCCATGTTGTTATCTTCTCCAAATTTCACAAAAGCATCTGCATCATCGAAAGTGAAAACACCCTCTTGAGGTTGAATACTCTCCATTTTCATGCAGTTTTCAGCAACTATTGAGTTGAAGTGTTGAAGAACAATAGCTATAGCTTGTGAATCTTGACCAGCCACTTGCTGTGTATTTAATGCAGCACCTATAGTAAACTTACCCTCCAATGCATCTTTCAAAGATGGAGTAGGAGTTTTTTTCTCGTAATTACAGCCCATCAGGACAAAAACAAATACTAATAGACCAATAAAATTTTTCATACTATATTATTTTAATAACAATTACTAATCTGAAAATTTGCTTCTACGAACAGCAAGCTCTTCTTGTATCTCTTCGTTAAATTTCTTGGTAATTGGGTAAAAGTACAAGGCTATTACTCCTATCATAAAGATTAGTGCTGGAATAATACTTGCCGACAAACGAATTCCATGGATAGCAGTTTCTGTCTGCACTACATTGGCCACAAAGCCAAATGCATTCAGCACCAATCCTAAAAGCCAACCACCAACACCCAGTCCTGCTTTCAATCCGAAAACGATCCCTGCAAATACAAAGCCTGTTGCCCGTCGATTGTTCTTCCACTCGGAAAAATCAGCAACATCACCCATCATAGCCCAAAGCAATGGAATGGTAGGTGCGTAAGCGATACTCTTGAGAATGTTCAACGTAAAGGCAAGACCTACACTTTTTGGAGGAACGATATAAAACATTGCAGTAAAAACAGCTGTTAGGAAAAGCCCTACCATAAAGGTACTTTTCTTACCAAATCTGTTGGATAAAAACTGAGAGAGTGTAATAACTCCTATAATGGTAACCAACT
>DATGMV010000087.1:0-2588 GCA_035307185.1 Fermentimonas sp.
CGGTTATACCGGTCCAAGTAAATCGTGATAGAGGGATGGTTATTGATATCGGGTAATTGTACGCCCGGTACTTCCGTACCCTTATCGTCTTCTCCCGGTCCGGGTTGTTCTCCCTCCGGTTCGTTATCTCCCTCTTCGGGTAAAGGAGTTGATCCTCCGCCGGGCATTTCATCACCAGGATTAGACGGTGCACCAGCACGTGCCCTTCCGATAAGTTGTTCAGGGAGGATGGAGGCGGTCAAACTTGGGTCGTACCTGTTTGTTTCTACACCTTTTACCGGTTGCATGTTTTGGGCAATCCACCAAGAGTTACCTTTTACTCCATCCCGGTTCGCGTAATTAACGGTGTTTCCTTCGAACGTTATGGTATGAGATTTGCCAGATTGGCTTTCGGACCAGTTTGCTATGCTGTAACCCACGTTAGTGAAGTATTGACTCTTGGCGTACACTTTGTTGTTTCTCAATGTCATGTTATGCCCTCCAGCAATACCCACACCGTATTGACCGGGATCCACGAGTATATTGTCCTCTGCTATTTGGTACGAGCCGCCGAGGTCTCCAATCAAGATTCCACCGCCTGAAGGCGCAGGTCCGCCCCCTCTTAGCCAGTTTCCTTTAACGATGATGGGGCTTTGAGCGGTTCCGTGCGATTGGTTTACGTTGATAAGATCACCGGGAGCACTATCCCCGAAGATGTTTTCGCCCACGTTGTAGCTGATGCTATTTCCTTCCCCGCTTACCTTGTCAAACAAAACTAAAATGCCATTCGCAGGGTTATCCGTTAAAGCTAAAAGACCACCGACATTTTTTACATCGTTGTGATCAAATTTTACTCCCTGTGACCGATGTGCTATTAATCCCGTTATTACGTTATCAAAGTAATTATCGATGATGGTGATGTTTTTACAATTATCTAAATAAATAGCTCTATGATTTGAGGGACCGAACTTGTTGTTTCGTATGATAACATTTTCGCATTTGTATAAGGCAATTGCTTCTCGATCATTAACGGAAATCTCCAGTCCTTCAATTACAAAATTAGATTTGCCTACATGCTGAATTGCAGAGGATTTAGTGTAAGATCCGGTATATCTATTCCCTTGTCCATACGACATAAAGAAAGGGAAGCAGGTAAATACCAAACCAATGATGATAGTGTAGTTGATTCGTTTCATTGCATTCTTCTTTTTTAATAAAAATAATTAGAAAATAGACGTTTCTATCTGCTATGACATGGTTCCTGCATGCTTAAACCATGTGTTCTGGAAGTAAAAACGTGTGTCACGCCCACTGGATTGATTTGCTGTGATTGGAGGTGCAACAAAAGTGCGCTAAGATCCCTTATCTTAAAAAGGGGGGTTATTGATTTTCCAGAAAAGCCCTTCACCGCGAAGAATTCAATCCAATGCAGCTTGTTCATTTGATGATTGTCGATGCAAAAGTACAACTTTCATTTCAGAACATTCCTCTATATTACAATGAAGTAACACTCCTTTTGTTCAAATTAGAAAGAATTAAATTGCCTTAACCGGTTTGATATCATTATTTAGAACGATTTTAAACATGAGAGCTGCTCAAAGTTAATCTTACAATCACTTTTCCCTGATTGCTGCGCTAAGATGTAATATTATGTAAGTAAAAACATGCCGATAAAAAGGCGAAGCCGCTATATATTTGCGCTACTTAACTAATTTAGTTAAGAGTTTTAGAGGTTTGCATAGCATAACGGAAAATATTAAAGGAAAGTAGAATCACAGTTTAAAACCCTGCATAGAATTGCCATTATTATGATATTAGATGAATGCGTATATGCAGGTGTGCTAAAATGACGCTTAAAAATGAAAAAAATTATTTACTTGTTTATCCTCTCCTCCATTGTCCTTTCTTGCTCCCCCGTAAGAAATGTTTCCTATTTTCAACAACTGGAACAATCAACAAGTGCGTTAAAGCGCGCAGAGTACAGTGCCGGCATCAAGCCTAAAGATATCCTCTCCATTACCGTGGTGAGCAGTGAACCCGATGCGTCAAGGAGATACAATCTCATTGCTCCTCAACTAGAAGCCAACATTGGCTATCTCCAAGGCCAGCCGATGCTACAAAACTACCTGGTTGACGAGGAAGGATACATAAATTTTCCCTCATTGGGCATGCTTCAGGTAAAAGGGTTGAACACGAAAGAGCTGGAAAGATTAATTGAAGGGCAGCTCAGACCCTTTTTCACAGAAGAGATGCCCATTATTACTGTGCGAATCATGAACTATTCTGTGAATGTGCTCGGCGAAGTACAACGGCCGGGACAGTTTCAAACGAATAACGGGAGGATGACCGTTCTTGAAGGGCTGGCCATGGCGGGTGATATGACCATCTATGGCCGGCGCGATAACGTGAAGGTGATACGGGAAGATGCGAATGGTGAGAGAATAATATACACGTTGAATTTCAACGATAAAAATGTGTTTAATTCTCCCGGTTTTTTTCTGGAACAGAACGACGTGGTTTATGTGGAACCCAACCAGTCGCGGGCGAACTCTTCTAAATATGGGGCGGCTGAAACGTACCGGATATCCACCTTGTCGGTGTTGATCTCT
>DATGMV010000088.1:0-2558 GCA_035307185.1 Fermentimonas sp.
GGGTGATCGATTTAATTTTGGATTTAAGATATAATCTCGGTGGAGATATAACAGCAGCAACGTATTTAGCGTCAATGATTGCACCCAAATCTTATGTAGAGCAAAAGGATATATTTACAATTCTATCATACAATAAAAGTATAGGGCAAAACAATTATAAATTAGGAGAATATGTTGAAAAAGACATCATCAAAAACGGCAAAGTTATTACTAAAGCCGAGCCTAACCCACTCGATGCAAACTTAAACTTAAATAATATTTCTATAATTGCAACAAGTAGCTCTTATTCAGCTTCAGAACTAATTACATTTTGTTTGAGACAACAAATGCAAAAAGTAACACACATTGGAAGTAAGACTGGTGGTAAGTATACAGCATCAATTACCATTCATGCTTATGACGATAAGTCGGGATCTGCGTTTCCACTGTACCCCGAATTGTTTCCCAAGAAATCCATTGACGCTAAAGCTAAATCAGCTTTGGAAAACTGGGCATTACAACCTATTGTTGCAATATACACAGACAAATTGGGTAATGACTTTATTGAGACTAACGGGTTAATACCTGATAGTGAAATTTATGAGGGTTTTGGTTATTTCGATTACTGGAAATCTTTGGGTGATACTGATGACACTCTTTTAGGAGAATCAATTTATTTAATTACTGATAATGAAGACTATAAACCAATTGCACCCAAATCAAGGAACTCAAGAACAGCAACATATAATTTAATTAATCCTAAAAGGAAACTTAGACAAGAATCCGTACTTATTAATAACTTCAATCATTTGAATTAGTTATTATCTAGCTCTAACAGGGTATTTTTTCACTTTGTCGAAATCACCTCCTTCATATTCAATATATTGCTTACGAGTAAGAATCTCTTGTAAATGATTATCCCTGATCTCTTTCAGTATAGCTATTCTACGTTTAGTGCTACAAAGAAAACAAGTTTCTGCTTTCTGCACATCAAGTAAATACTGAAGTTCCATATCTTTTAGTTGCTTTGCTTTGTCATCATCAAAGCCAATTAACTCCTGCATACTATCAACCTTGCACTCAACACTGTTTCGCAATACCTCTGCAATTATTCCTTTTTCTTGTGCTGATGACACTAATAAAGCGGTAAATATTAATACTGAAGTGAGTATAATTTTCCTCATAGGTTCTTATTTTTACTGTTAGACTCCTAAAGTACAAAAAATATTAACTCACCTCACTTTATTAATACAAAACGTACTAATCGTATGTTGATCTATAGTTACGTATTCATACTCAGTTTTGACGATCTAATACCTCAGAATTGACGATCTAAATAGTAAAGTCCTTTTATCTCTGGTATTATTAATGCCTTGTCGTACATCCTCACATCATCTATAACACCTTTGAAATAGCGCTGCTCTGTATCATTTTTCAGAACACCAAAATAGATTGGATAATTACTACTGGTATTAATTGTTGTTGCTAAATGAGTACTTTGATTAATATCATTAGTTAAAATTCCATTTACATAAAAACGGACACCATTGTTATTTGCCAAAGTCTTACCAGCTCCTCCATCAAAAACTATCGTATAAAAGTTCCAATTACCATTTTGTATTGATGCAAATGTTTTTTTCACTTGAGATATTGAAATATCGCAAATAATTAATCCTGTAGAGAGACTAATTTCAAATCGGGAACCGCCAGCTGTGGTTGGTCCACCATAGGAAAGAATTGTTTGCTCAGCTCCGGTTAATGCATCTGCTTTAGCCCAAAAAGAAAATGAACGTGCAGCCGTTCCTATAATACCGGGTTGCTCACATTTTATGTAACTACCTGTACTACCATCAAACTGGTATGCGCTACCTGCATTACCCTTACGGTCTGTTGTTAAAGTAACATTTCCGAACACAGTTCCATTATTTGCTCCCTTCGAATCATTTGCATCACCATCAAAAGACCAGTAACTTGCTAAACTATTTTCGGAAGGTGCTTTTATGTATCTGAATCTGGTGCCATCATACAACACTCTTAACCAGTAATATTTACCCGGTACAAAATTTCTTGCAAACATCTGTTCGGTATAAGATTTACCATTTATATCTTTAATATCCCACCTTTTGGAAGTGTCAGACAGATCAATAGGCTCACCTGGTACAATCCACCGGTACAGCTTTAATGATGCTCCGGGTGCAATTGTTGTTCCCGATGGTGCGGTATAAACTAAGTCTGTACCTTCGGCTCCATTTATAAATGTATTGTTCTTAATATCAAATGTAGCCCTTCCGGAGGTATTTCTCAGCCAATTGAATCCATGAGCAGCACTCGAAAGTGTAATCTTATTTAAAGGTACTGCTGTATCAGTATCATTATACACCCATACCGAAAAGATTGAACCAATGTGCTTGAATGTTACCTTAGGGGAAGAGTCTACTGTTAAACCCTCTGCTGCAAATCTCATAACACTAATAGATTCTACATCACTCAACTTACTTCCGGCAACTGTTTCCGGGAGTATAAGTGCAGTGTTATTTTCTTCAGAGAAGGAGGCTCCATATACACCATAAAGATTAAAA
>DATGMV010000089.1:0-3039 GCA_035307185.1 Fermentimonas sp.
CTCTCCTATAAAATCAGTTAGCTCTCTCCATTCATCATCACTGGGCAGATGCCAACCAGTAGGACATGCTTCTGTGGCAGCTTGCCAATTGTATAAAACTCCATAATCGCTGTAGTTCTCAGTTGCTTTGGCTGCTTCAACATCCGTTCCATTATAATCATAAACATAATTATATGGTGCTGTTTCTGAGGCTGTAGCAGGACCTACTACTTGTGGCAAGTATTTTAGGTTCTCAGCCATCCAAACTTGGTTACCTATTGTTACAGTTGGGTAAACATTTCCATCACGACTATCCACAAAACCATTGCCCAAAGATGCTTTTGATTCATAAAAAACAACACGGAAGCCAATACTGATATTTATGGTGGCAGGCGAGTATTTGTCGCGACTAGCACTTCGACAGTTAACTGCCTTAGTGCCCCAGCTACCACCTCTAAACACACGAGAATCACCCGTTAAAGCTCCTAAAGGATCGGTTGAAGATGCAGCGTAAGCACCATACCAATCACTACACCATTCATCTACGTTGCCGTGCATATCGTACAAACCAAACTCATTGGGTGCATAACTTCCTACGGGCAGCGTTGTTCCCGGACGCTCAGTAATGGTATTTGTGCAAGTGTTGTATGGGTAGAGCCAAAAGTAATTGGCGTCTTCATTACTTAAACAATCAAATGTATAAAATGGCACAGGAATATTAAACCCTCCACGACAAGCATACTCCCACTCAGCTTCAGTGGGTAAGAATCCTCCTACATAAGTGGCAAATTCAGTAGCACCAAACCACGATACATTGATGACAGGATGATTTTCATATCCTGCTACTGGAATCCATTTTCCATCGGTGTAGTGTAAGCCCCAGTCATATTCGCCTGAACTTGCTTTAATCAACACTTCGGTTGGATAAGTTCCCTTGGCATAAAGCCCATCAGCGCCTATTTTTTTTGCATTGAGGAAAGTGGCATACTGGGCATTGGTTGTTTCATATTTACTCATTGCAAAGGCAGAGAGAGTTGCCCTATGCGGAGTTTCATCGTCCCGTCTGCCTACTTCGGTTACTTTGCTACCTAAGGAGGCGAGGGTGACAGCTGGTATATTTACTGTTTGAATATCAATACCAGAACTGATTAACGGCTTGTAAAAAATAGCACTGTCAAGATCTGTTGGTTTAATAGATTGCTTATTAACAATCAAGCCATCTTTTATAAAAAAGAGGGTGTCCTTTTGTGCATTGATTGTTAATGCACAATAAAACAAAATAGCTGTAAATAATATATTTCTTTTCATAGTTTTATTCTTCATTTATTGTTTAGCGATAACACTTTAGCAAACAGATGAATTAATCTTTAATGCAACGAACTGAAAATCCAAATTCCTTAGAATAGTTGTCCTTAATTATTTTACTCTCATTGTTACGTAAATTTGTCCCATGAGCCGTAGAGGTGTTCTCTTGAGTAGCACTCCACCACGTACCCTGGGTTTTAAGAAGCATAGTTTGTCCTGGAATAACAGGCTTATTGATTAACCGCATACCTCCTGGAAGAGCTGTAAAACCAGATTCATTGGTTGCCCCTGTGTTGGGCGTATCCCAATGTGTAGTTCCTTTTTCTTTAAGCTTTCCACCTCTACTTGGGATATCCCCCAAGTTATCAGTTAGCTCACTCCATTCAGCATCGTTGGGTAAATGCCAACCTGAAGGACATGCTGTTGTGGCTGCTTTCCAGTTGTATAAAACGCCATAAGTGATATAATTAGCAGTTGCTTTGGCTGCTTCAACATCAGTACCACTGTAACCGTAAACATAAGAAGTGGAAACTGTTACTGAGCCTGTTAGAGGGTCAGC
Source organism: Fermentimonas sp. (assembly GCA_035307185.1). Classification (GTDB taxonomy): domain Bacteria; phylum Bacteroidota; class Bacteroidia; order Bacteroidales; family Dysgonomonadaceae; genus Proteiniphilum. The sequence goes on from DATGMV010000089.1 coordinate 1,844, forward strand.
TACAGAGGGTAAATACTTTAGGTTTTCGGCCATCCATACCTGGCTACCTATGGTTACGGTTTGGTAGATATTGCCATCACGGGCATCCTCAAAAAAACTGTCTGGATTATAAAAAATAATTGTATCAACATCTGCTTCTTTAATGGATTGCTGATTTACAATCAGACCATCTTTCATAAAATAGATAACGTCGTTTTGCGCAAAGGCAGTTGAAAGTGAGAAGGTGAAAGTTAAAAGTATCACCAATAATATTGTATTTTTTGTTTTCATTATTACATCCTCCGTTTATTGTTTAATGAATTTCACTGTTTTAATCTCAGTTTTATTACTGTAGCAGCAGATGTAAATGCCACTTGGCAAAGAACTTACATCTAACGAGACAATTTTAGCTTCGGATATTTGTTTCGTTTGTACCAAACTGCCTTGAAGGGTAAAAATGGTTATTGTTCCATTCAAATCGACTGCTCCTGTCAAGTCAATATTTAGAATATTTTGAACTGGATTGGGAAATGCAACTAAGCTTTCCATAAATACAGTTTTAGATTCTGATATACTAGTTAAGTAATCAGCAAAACTCAGATATCGCAGACCACTTAAAGCGTACACTCCAATAGTGTTATCTTTTTTGGTAACGGTTAAGTTTCCTGAAGAGAAGGTGATTTTCCGTATGTCGTCCAAAGCATAGGTAGACTGTGTGTTGTTGCTTTGCTTTACAAACAGCGATTGTGCCTGTAAACCTGTTAGTCCTAATCCCAATAGGAGTAAGAGACTGATTTTTAGTTTTTTTTGTTTCATTTTTGGTAGGTTTAGTAATTAAAATATTGTTTTATTTCTTGTTGCTACAATTTGTTTCTAGAGTGCTTGTAATGAGTGTTAAATCGAGTAAATTCATAGTCCTTAGTTTTTATTAGTCGATGTGATGATTAGTGAGTTCCACGTTTCATTGTTATTTGCAAAGAGTAATTAATACTCAGTACCAATATTTCATCATTTTCCCCATAATTACCACATCGACTAATTTGCTCATCAACCCATCAATTAATCTGCAATGCAACGAACAGATTGCCCTTGGCTTCTTTTTGAATTTGTAGTCTCTATTGAAGCTTTGTTATAAGACAGTTTATAACCTGTACCAAATACTGTGGCATTTTTTGTAGATTGCCACCAATAGCCAGACTCTCCTAATTCCTTAAAAT
>DATGMV010000090.1:0-3594 GCA_035307185.1 Fermentimonas sp.
ACCGAGATGAGTATAAGCCCGACAAGCTTGAACGATTGGGTGCCAAGGTGAGAGAGTTGGTGTATTTTCTTACTTATGGCATTTGGCGATCAGACCCGGATACTATTTCTAACAAAAGGAATATACTCTATAACGCCACTAAAACAATTATATTAACTATAAGGAATATTCGCGATTTAAATATTCCCGATAGTGCAAGGTCGCTTACATACAGAACACTTCTTTCAATAGTGCCACTTCTTGCAGTACTGTTTGCAATTGCACGTGGTTTTGGAATAGAAAATATATTACAGAGCAGTATTTTTAACCTTTTTACTGGAAATTCCGTTGAAGCAAAATATGAGCCTTCGGAGTTTACTCCTGCCGATACATTGGCTTTAGCTGCAGAAAGTTTTAATGAAATAGATTCTACTTCCCGGGTTGATGTATCAAGTCAAGGTAGTGCCGTTTTTGCAGAAGAGGCTACAGCAGAAGGCAGATCAAGAGAATTTCTTGATCTTATGTTTCAATTAATTAATAACTCTTTGGAGGAGGCAAAAGGCGGGGGTATATTTGCAGGTATTGGTGTGATACTGCTGTTCTATACTATTCTTTTGCTTTTTAATAATATTGAAAATATTTTCAACCAGATTTGGCAAGTGCGCAGTGGTAGAAGCATCGGAAGAAAGGTTACCGATTATACTGCCATGGTGTTGTTGATGCCAATATTTTTTATTCTTGTAAATGCATTAAATATTTTAAGTTACCCACAAAATCAGACTCTTAAAATAATTTATATACTATATCCCTTCATTCCGCAATTAATGAGTATTGTGCCCTATGTGGTTATTATACTACTGTTTACAGTGCTATATAAATTTATACCTAACACAAAGGTGAAGTTTAAGAATGCACTTATAGCAGGGGTTATAATTGGTGTAGTATTTCAGCTATTTCAACTACTCTTTTTAAGCGGACAGTTATGGATTACGCGCTATAACGCAATATATGGAACGTTTGCAGCAATACCACTTATGTTGCTGTGGATTCAGTTTTCTTGGTTCCTAACGCTTATAGGAGCTGAGATATCCTATGCTGCACAGAACGTGAGTAAATTCTCATTCGAAAAAGAAACTCGAAGGATTAGCCGGCGATACAAAGATTTCTTCACTCTTGTAATTGCATCAGAAATAGTAAAACGATTTGCTGATGAAAAACCACCTCTAACAGCAGAGCAATTATCAGAAAGATGCAAGTCGCCTTCTCGACTAACGAACAATATCCTCGATAAATTGTTGGAGATAAACATTGTTTCTGCCACAATATCACCCGACGATGAACGGGAGGTAGCATTCCAACCGGCAGTTGACATACAGCTTATTTCGGTAAATTATCTTATGTCAAAGTTGGATAAAAGTGGGTCAGAAGACTTCATGATAGATACTCAGGTAGTTTTTCACAAGCATTGGAAAGCGTTGGTAGACAATCGTATGTATATCTACGAAAGCAGTAAGGATGTCTTGCTGAAAGATTTATAAAAATATTTATCTTTGTAATTAATTTCAAAGTATGGATAAACCACATGAATTTCTTCAGATCTATTGAAAATGTTGGAATATATGCATTGTTGTTGAGGAAGGTGATTACCATCCCCGACAGGATGCGAGAGTTCATGAAAGAGTTCATGAAAGGGATATATCAGTTAGGAGTAAATTCAATTTGGATAGTAATTATCATATCATTTTTTATTGGTGCGGTAATAGTATTACAGATTGCTATTAATATTGACTCGCCTATGCTGCCGCGATTCACCGTTGGTGTAGTCTCACGCGAGATAATACTGCTTGAGTTTTCATCAACAATTATGTGCCTTATACTTTCGGGAAAGGTTGGTTCAAATATTGCGTCAGAAATAGGTAGCATGAGAATATCAGGACAAGTAGATGTATTGGATATAATGGGGGTAAATTCTGCCAATTATCTGATTCTGCCTAAGATTGCTTCTTTTGTTGCATTCATGCCTGTTCTGGTTATTTTTAGTATGTTCATGGGATTGTTTGGCGGTTATATTATATGCCTTGTTTTGGGCACTCCCTCCGTAGATACTTATGTGTATGGTGTTCAGGCATTTTTTAGAGAATCGTTCATATGGTATTCTATAGTTAAATCTATGTTGTTTGGATTTATAATAGCTTCTGTAGCCGGATATTTTGGTTACACCGTAAAGGGAGGAGCGTTAGATGTGGGCAAGGCAAGCACTGATTCAGTAGTTATTAATAGCGTATTAATTCTTGTAACCGACTTGGTTTTTACACAGTTGGCCATGGGTTAAAGAATAAGTTAAATGATAGAGGTAAGGCATCTTAGTAAGAAGTTTGATGGGGAAATAGTCCTTGATAATATTGATGCGAGTTTTGAGAAAGGACTCGTGAATATGATTATCGGTAAGAGTGGATCCGGTAAAACAGTGTTGCTTAAATGTATTGTAGGTCTTATTACTCCTACTGCCGGAGAGATTAGGTATGATGGGCGTAATTTCCTTGCAATGAAAACAAGAGAGGTAAGGAGGCTGCGCCGGGATATTGGAATGCTTTTTCAGGGATCTGCATTATTTGATTCGAGAACAGTACTCGAAAATGTTATGTTCCCCCTTGATATGTTTTCAAGAAAAAGCAGGAGAGAGCGCACAAAACGTGCAGAGTTCTGTCTCGAAAGGGTTGGATTATCACATGCTACCAATCTCTACCCATCCGAAATTAGCGGTGGGATGATGAAAAGAGCTGCAATTGCCAGAGCTATAGCACTAAATCCAAAGTATCTGTTTTGCGATGAGCCAAATTCAGGGCTCGACCCTAAAACCGCGCAGTTGATTGATGAATTGATAGATGATATTACAAAAGATTTTTCAATGACAACTATTGTTGTCTCACACGATATGAACTCCGTTATGAATATTGGAGATAATATAATTTTCTTAAACGAAGGGATAAAAGAGTGGCAAGGTACAAAGTCGGAAGTGATGGATGCAGAAAATGAGAAGTTGAATGATTTTGTATTTGCTTCAGAACTTTTTAAGAAGATAAAAGAGGCTGATGAATTAATTTCAGATGAGAATAATAAATTGGGTAACTGAAACCCGCATTAATAATATATATATTAAAAATAGAGTATGTTAAAAATAAAGAACTTGCATGCTATTGTTGAAAAGCAAGAGATATTAAAAGGGTTAGATCTGGAGGTTAATCCGGGAGAGATACATGCTGTTATGGGACCAAATGGTTCGGGTAAGAGCACATTAGCTTCTGTTCTTGCAGGGCACCCTAAATTTGAAGTAACAAGAGGAAGTATTGAGTTTAAAGGTCAGGACCTGCTTGAGATGGAGCCCGAAGATCGTGCTCGTGAAGGTCTTTTCCTGAGCTTTCAGTACCCCGTTGAAATACCCGGTGTGAGCATGGTTAATTTCATGCGTTCAGCACTAAACGAACAAAGAAAATATAGAAATGAGGAGCCAATTTCAGCAACAGATTTCTTGAAGCTTATGCGCGATAAGAGACAGTTGCTTGGAATGGATAGCCAGCTTGTGAGCAGATCTGTTAATGAAGGCTTTTCGGGTGG
>DATGMV010000091.1:0-14682 GCA_035307185.1 Fermentimonas sp.
TGGCATAAAGACCCAAGTCTGGTGCACGCTCATAGCCCATTTACTGATTAATGTGATCAGGGTGTTGTCAGAAAGCAAGAAAGCATTCTCAACCGTGGCGGCACTGATACGCATACACCTGATAAGTTATTTAGATTTGATTTGGATAGTTACAGAGGGAAGACGGGCTTACACTAAGCGCAGGACAAGCCGAAACAAAAGCCCTACAACCGTACAAATGTTTCTATTTTGATAGGGGTAGGTTTATTAAAAAGACTCAATTCGAAATGTATGCAATTGTATGTAAGGGAGTTAATGCACAAAATTGGCAGATGTAGAGTTTTTGTCGGTTAATACTGATTGGTTTATATAATAGGGTTTGTTAAGAAATGTTCCTTGAGTAAAAATGCTTGTTTATCAATGGTTTGTATATACACATATCGATTTTGTGCTATTTAAAATAGATATTCTAATAGCCATGTTAATTTTTGTTATATTCTTAGTCGAGTTTGTTATATATGTGCATTGCTTCTGCAGTTACTTTTGAATATAATTTTCGAGCATAATCAATTCCGTCTAAGTGTTAAAATTTTATTTCGAGAACTAAATTTATGAATCTTGCTATGACTGAATCTTTATTATTTAAAGCATAAAAAAAAATTCAAAATGGCAGTTAAATTTTTATTAATATGAAAGAATCTAGAGATTTATTTAGGAAACGACAATCAGTGTTTTCTAGCCTGTTTAGAGGAGGAACTATAGTTTTTTTAACTCTTCTGATGGCAATGGTCGGTAGAGTTGAGGTGCAGGCTGCTTTGCCTCAAACGCCTCAAAGAGTTTCGGGGGTTGTAATAGAAGAAACCGGAGAGCCAATACCTGGAGTTAATATTGTTGTTAAAGGTACAACAAGAGGAATAATCACAGATCTTGAAGGTCGTTTTGTATTAGATTTGGGAGGACTTGATGCACCAGTGCTAGTTTTCTCTTCTATTGGATTTGAAAACAAAGAAGTTGTTGTTGGGACGCAATCTACAATTAATGTCACGCTTAGTCCCTCTGTTGCTTCACTTGATGAAATTGTAGTTGTAGGATTTGGTACTCAAAAAAAGGAGAATTTAACTGGAGCTGTAGGAATCGCAACAGCAAAAGATATAGAGAATCGTCCTGTAATGTTGGCAACACAAGCTCTTCAAGGACTTGTACCTGGATTGAATATTACCCAAAATAGCGGTAGTTTGGAAGCACGAGCTAAGATAAATATTCGTGGAACTGGAACAATAGATGGGAGTGTATCAAACAGCCCACTAATACTAATAGATGGGATGGAAGGAGATATAAATGCTATTAATCCACAGGATATTGAAAATATCTCAGTGCTTAAAGATGCCGCTGCAGCATCAATTTACGGCTCTAGGGCTCCTTTTGGTGTAATATTGATTACAACGAAAAAAGGTGTTTCAGGGAAAACAGTTGTAAATTATAATAACAACTTCCGCTGGAATAAGCCACTCTTACTGCCAACGATGATGGATTCCTATACATTTGCTAATTATTTTAATGATGCATCTACAAATGGTGGAGGAACGCCTCATTTTTCAGAAGCTTGGCTAGCCAATATATTAGCTTATCAAAAGGGTGAAATTACCGATGAAACGGTTCCAAGAACAAATGGACGTTGGGAAGAGGGTTTTGATCCTAACGGACCAAACAATACTGGAGGCAATTCAAATAGAGATTATTATAAAGAAGTATTTCGTTCTCAGGCTATGTCTCAAGAACATAATGTGAGTATAAGCGGGGGGAGTGACAAAGTTACTTTTTATTCATCTTTTAATATATTAGGACAAGAAGGATTGATGCGAGTCAATCAGGATACGTATGACCGATTTGCAGCGACAGCAAAAGTAGGATACGAAGTTTCTAGTTGGATCGATGCTAATTACACAAACCGTTTTGTTCGGGATAAATACAAACGCCCATCGGCGCTGACAAATGATTTATTCTCAAATTTAGGAAGACAAAGCTGGCCTATTCTTCCGTTGTACGACCCGAACGGACATTTGATGCAAAGAACAATTTTAGGACTTAGAGATGAGGGCAATGATAGAACAGAAACTGATAATCTCTATCAACAAATGCAACTTGTATTCGAACCTGTTAAAAATTGGAAAACATTTGCAGAACTTAGCTATTCAACTAAGAATGCAAACAGGCATTGGAATAAGCAGGTGACTTATATGTACGACATGGATGAAAATCCATTTGTATGGTCAAATTCTTCAAATGTACATGAAGATCATCTGAAAGAAAACCGTTTAAGTACAAACCTTTATACCGAATATGCATTTACGTTGAATAATGCTCATAATTTTAAAGGAATGGTGGGATACCAGTTTGATAAAATGGATCAACTAAAATTTGGGTTACAAAGGGATGGGATTTTAGTTCCTGGAATTAATGAAGTTGATGCTACAAGTGGAACTGATTATGCTGGAGAACCTGTTGTTCCAAGTGTAAACGGTTATCGTGCCTCCTGGGCTACAATAGGCTATTTTGGTCGTATAAACTATGATTATTTAGGAAAATATTTGGTTGAATTTAATTTAAGGAATGATGGTTCATCCAGATTTAGAAGTGATAATCGTTGGGTATGGTCTCCATCGTTTTCATTGGGTTGGAATATTGCTCATGAAAACTTTTGGGCTCCCCTAGTGGATGTGATAGGTACATTGAAAATAAGAGGCTCCTATGGTCAGTTAGCAAATCAAACAACAACTGACTGGTATCCTACTTATGCAGCAATGACAGTGCGATCATCAGACGGAGTATGGTTACAGAACGGTGTTAAACCAAATGTTGCATGGGCGCCTGGCACTTTGGTTGAAGAAAACCTTACCTGGGAAAAAGTACGATCAAAAAATATTGGTCTTGACTGGGGCGCTGTAAATAACCGTTTGGTGGGTTCTTTTGATTATTTTATACGTGAGACAAGAGATATGTTAGGTCCTGCTCCTGAGAGACCTGCTATTTTAGGAGTGGGTGTCCCCAAAGCTAATAACACCGATTTAACAGATAAAGGTTTTGAATTCCTAATTGAATGGCGCGATCAATTGAAAAACGGTTTAAATTATGGTCTTAAATTTACTTTGGCAGACTATACAACTGTTATTGACCGATATCCAAACACCACTGGAGACCTTGGTAGATACATCGAAGGTCGAGAAATAGGCCAGATCTGGGGATACGAGACCATCGGTATTGCTAAAACTCAGGATGAAATGGATACACATTTAGCATCTTTACCTAATGGCGGTCAGAATGCACTTGGTTCTCAATGGCAAGCGGGTGACGTTATGTATAGAGATATAAATGGTGATGGAGTCATTAATAGCGGTGGCTATACTTTAGATGATCCTGGTGACCTAAAAGTAATAGGAAATACCTCTCCACATTACCAGTTTGGGTTTGAATTTACAGCTGATTGGAAAGGGTTTGATATAAGAGCATTTTTTCAGGGTATTATGAAACGTGATTATTGGAATGGTAATTATTTCTTTTGGGGCGCTTACGGCGGAGGAGACAAACAGGTGAACGAAGGTGGTTCTGGTCTTTGGTGGTCAACTGGGTTCACAGAGCATAATGACTATTTTAGGGATGAAAGTACTTTGTCTGTCCAAAATGGTGTTAATGATGTAAATTTAGATGCTTATTATCCAAGGCCACTGTTTAATTCTAGTAAAAATAATATGAGACAAACTGCTTTCCTTCAGGATGCATCATATATTAGGTTGAAAAACTTACAGTTAGGCTACTCTTTGCCAATGTCTCTCACCAATAAGCTTCATATTTCCAAACTCAGAATATTTGTATCTGGTGAAAATTTATGGACAGGAACCAGTTTGAAAAAAATGTTTGACCCTGAAACTGTTGACGGAGGTTGGGCAAACAGCGGTAATGTGTATCCATTGTCACAGGTTCTTTCACTTGGTGTTAATGTTAACTTTTAATTTGACAAAAATATGAAACGATATAATAAATTAATATTACTTTGTACCTACGTAGCGATAAGTTGCATTTTTGTTGCGTGTACAGATGAACTTGACCAAACCCCGAAATCTCACGTAGCACCTGATATTTATTTTTCTACTGAATCTCAGTTGCAATCATATGTAAACAATCTTTATGCACCAGAAGGGAATTCTCAGGCATTTGATGTTCATGGCGAATGGAGTTTTGGCACATTCGGGAATGACAATAATTCAGACAATATGAATAATAAATCTTCGAACAGCCACTTTATACCTGGAGAATGGAGAGTGGATCAAACTGGCGGAGAATGGTCTTTTGGGTATATTTACAAGTGTAATTACTTTCTTAAATATGCCCAAGCTAAGTTAGATAAAGAAGAAATAAGTGGAGCCAGTGTAAATATAGACCAATATTTTGGAGAAGTTTATTTTTTACGGGCAAACGAATATTTTAAGAAATTACAACGTCTTGGTGATTTTCCTATTATTACTGAGCCTTTAGAAAATGATATGACAGCATTGATAGAAGAATCTAAGCGAATGCCCCGAACTGAGGTTGCACGTTTCATTCTTTCTGATTTGGACAAAGCAATTGATTTGTTAAAAGAAGATCCAGATGGGGGACATAAAACGAGAATATCAAAATATGCTGCTTATATGCTTAAATCACGGGTTGCCTTGTATGAGGCAACATGGATGAAATATTTTAAAGGGACTGAGTTTGTTCCTGTAAAAGAATCAGGTTGGTTGGGAGCATCTAAAGATTATAACAGCAATTACACCATCGATTATGATAAAGTAATGAACGAGTTTTTTGATGCTTGTATAATTGCATCTAAAGCAGTTGCCGATAATTTCCCACTAGTGGTTAACAATGGGGTTTTACAGCAAACTACAAGTGATCCATCGAATCGATATCTGAATATGTTTGGTGACGCTGATTTATCAACCTATTCAGAGGTGATATTTTGGAAACAGTATGACAGAGGCTTGGGTATTACACACAATGTACCAATTGCGGCACAAACTGGAGGATATGTGAACGGGCTTACCAGAGGGTATGTGGACAACTTTTTATTGGATAATGGGTTGCCAATATATGCCGATCCGATACTATATGCTGGTGATGATTATATTGCAGATGTTAGAAAAAACAGAGATGGTCGTTTGTGGCTATTTTTAAAAGAACCAGGTCAGAAAAATTTATTGTTCAATACTGAAGGTGTAGATCGTGCCAACCCAGTTGAGGCATATCCAAATATTACCTCATCCAATGGTGAAGTTGGGTATGGCACTGGTTATTCTATCCGCAAAGGAGGAACTTTTGATGGCGAACAACTGACCAACAATGGTGGATGTTATACTGGTTCTATTGTTTTTAGATCGGCTGAAGCTCGTTTGAATTACATTGAAGCATATTATGAAAGACATCAATCGTTGGATGGAGTTGCAATCAGCTATTGGAAAGAGTTACGAAATAGAGCGAAAGTAAATGAAGATTTTAACGTTACTATTGTTGCAACAGATATGAATGAGGAAGCTAAAAACGACTGGGGAGCTTACTCTGCAGGACAATTATTAACTGATAAAACTTTATATAATATTCGTCGTGAGCGTCGAAGTGAATTAATGGCTGAAGGTCTGAGAATGGCTGATTTAAGAAGATGGAGGTCTTTGGATCAGTTGATTACGACTCCATATCATCTTGAAGGTTTTAAATTGTGGGGTCCTATGAAAGACTGGTATGGTAATAAATTAAAATATGGAACGCCTTTAGCAAATGTGTCCGCTCCTACTCAAGGCGATTACTTGAGACCACAAGAGATTAATCCTAATTCATTGGTATTACAGCAAGGAGGTTGCAAATGGGCAATGGCGCACTATTTATATCCTATTGCGGTGCAACATTTTCTAATAACAGGATCTGCTGAAAGTTCTCCTATTTATCAAAACCCAGGTTGGGGAATTGAAGCGGGAACTGGAGCCCAATTTTAATACATTTTTAATTTCTTGCATGAGAAGATGATTTTGCCAGAGGGGCTTTGATCTTTTTATTGAAGCCCCTTTGTGTTTTTTTGGTTAAGTGAATATGTTAATTGATTGCAATTTATATGCACTGTTACTGATATTAATTTTGAATTTTAAGGATCTAAGTGTAATGATTATTTGTCATACAGACAACTTATTAGAGTTTACTTACCTAAAATAAGATATGAAAATATTTTTAGTTGAATTGTTTGCACATAGTTTACTTGGAATTTCAATTTTTAACTTTAGAAATGAAAAAAAGTTACTTGTTTTTATTTTTGAGTGTGATGGTATGTAGTATCGCACTTGCGCAATTACCACAAGGTGGGAAAAACTACAATATTAAAAATGTAGGAGCAGATTTGTATTTATCTTATTATGGAGCCGACGATTGGAACGTATCTCGAATTAACGCGCCAACTGGTGACATAGATCAGGTATGGAGATTAGTGGCTACTGAGGAAGTTGATGTTTTCAATCTCTCTATTGACGGCCAGTATCTCACAAAACACCCCAACAACGGATGGGATAATGTTCTTACTGCCGATCCTACGGCTGATGAGGCTAAGTTTGTTCTAACAGAAGAAGAGAGCGGTATTACTATTCAGTTGCTTGCCAATAGAGGCACAGGATCTTATTATGCTCCTCAAGGTTCAAGTGCTGGTTCTGCAATTTACCTCGATTCAGGAGGTGGTGCTGATTTGGAACTGTGGGTGTTTGAAGAAGTAGTAGAGGCGGATGAATTAGACGTAAAAACATTAACCCCTGCAGAAGGTGCTACTGGAATTTCTTATATTTCTCCTACCTCAGTCTTATTTACAAAAGATATTGTTGCTGGCGATCTGTCGGGTATTACCATTAAAGATGCAGCCGGTGAGGCAGTAGCTGATGTAATTGCCACACTTAATGATGATGCTACTATTTCTATAGCACATGCTGATTTTGATTATGAAACAACTTATACAGTAACCATTCCTCAAGAAGCTATTGAAGGATTTGAAGAAGAAGTAAGTTGGTCATTTACAACGATGGCTGAATTATTGCCTGAACTTTCAGTTGCCTCTATAACCCCAGCCGCTGATGCTACAGATATAGCATTGAATGCTACGGTAGAGACTGTTTTTAATCAATCTATCACTGCTAGTGATTTAACGGGCGTAACCATTAAAGATGCAGCCGGTGAGGCAGTAGCTGATGTAATTGCCACACTTAATGATGATGCTACTATTTCTATTGCACATGCTGATTTTGATTATGAAACAACTTATACAGTAACCATTCCTCAAGAAGCTATTGAAGGATTTGAAGAAGAAGTAAGTTGGTCATTCACAACTATGGCTATTGGACCTTTGGTTGTCTCTACAACTCCTGATAATGGCGCAGAAGATGTGTTACTTACAACCCCAATTAGTGTTTCTTTTGATCAAACTATCACGGTAGATAATCTGAATGGAGTTATTGTTACAGATGAAGAAGGAAATCATGTTGGTGATGTTGTTTCAACTAGTGGATCTACTTTAAATATTGCACATACATCTTTGAGTAATTCAACTCTTTATACAGTTACTATACCTGCAAATTCGATTAAAGGTGTAACTGCAGAAATTAAGTTTTCCTTTACTACCGAAGATTTTATTAATAGTCTTGATGGTGTGAATAAAGATGCAGATATTACTGTTTATCCTGCCATTTCAGCAGGAAGCATAACTGTTTCTTCTCCTGCAAAAGCTACTATAAGTATTATAGATATTGCTGGTGTAAATCGTGCTACTTATCAAACAGATGGTAGTTTGATAATAAATATGAATTATCCCAACGGTATTTATTTTGTCGTAGTGGATTATGGGAATGGTTTTTCAGCACATAAAGTGTTATTGAGAAAAAGTAAGTTGTGATTAAATGAACATAAAAGGCATCTCTTTATTGAGATGCTTTTTAATTGTTTGTAAAGTTGAAGTATTTTGCTTTTTATCGAAAACTAAAAAGCTGTTTTTCTTTACTTTCTTGACAATTTACAAGAGTTTGAAACTTCAATGATGATTTCAAAGTGTAAATGCGAATTGTTGTGATAAGAGTTAAGTATAAATCTGGTCTTTTTATATAGAAGTGCGTGCAAGCATTATATGTTGTTTATGACTGAAAATTGGATATTATGCTAAGTAAAAGGTTTAGTTTGTAGAGTTAGAAATGTAAAGATCTTTGGATAGGTGTTCATTTTTCAAATATGAAACCAAATTTTACTCAGTGAGAAATAACATGCGTACATTGATGATTAAAGATAATTGAATAAGTTTCATATTTGGAGTACGGACTGATTAACTTTCAATAAAGCGACTCAAATGAACTATCATAAATATTAATGCTGATTTTTTTTTAAGCTGGAAGTTCTGAAATTTGATATTTTACTGAAATTTTGCTTTGAACTTGAATATAACACCTTTTTTATGTATCTTTAATGTGTTGTCATTGATTTGCTAAGCCGTGTATTGCAGATATAACAAGGATTTTTTTAAGTGAATAAAATCAAATTGATTGTTATTCTATCTTTTTGATTGAATTTTGTCAGAGTACTATTCTCGTAAAATGAGATTGCTTTACTGATGTAGTTTGTAATTAATATAATTTAAAAACATATGAAGATGTATTTACGAGTTACTTTAATTTTTTATTGCCTATTTTATCTCTTTAGCGTGGTTTCTGCTAAAGACATTGAAATAGTTACCTCTTTGGAGAATGAGAACCGGGTTTTGAACGAGCCAATTGATTTACACTTATCTGACGCATCAAATCCTCTGTTAAACAGCACAATTGATATTGTTTCAGAAGAAGCATGGCTTTTTTTCGATAATGTAAAGCCATCCATTGTAATGGATGAATACAGTAGTTTCATTAAAATTAATGGGGAAACAATGAATCCATATACTGACGCTAATTGTCGTATTGTGGTTTATAAACAAGGTGCTGTAATTATCCCACATCCCGCTGGCTATAGACCTTTGGAAACTTTTACGGACTTGAATTTTAGTGGAAACGCTCAAAAATACATTGTGGATCAATATTACACTAATTCCCCTATTACACAAATTCCCGTAGAAAGAGTAGAAGAACTGAAATATGATAACAGTATTCGTTCTTTTAAATTAAAAAGGGGCTATATGGCGACATTTGCTAATGAGCCCGATGGCATGGGCTACAGTCGTTGTTTCATAGCCGATGCAGAAGACCTAATTATCTCTCAATTACCTGAGGAGTTGGATGGAAAAGTCTCCTTTATTCGGGTTTTCCCTTGGGAGTGGGTATCTAAAAAAGGATGGGCAGGGACATTTGATGATTTTCAAGGAGAAGGTTTAAAATATGTTGATCAACAGTGCGATATAACTAACAGTACTTGGTATTATACATGGGGCTCATCAGTGTATGGGAGTTCGAACGCTACAACAACTACACTTCTCAATCAGGAATTCGTGCCAGAAAAATGGGGGAAAGGCGGGAACACTGGTTCTTTTTACAGAAATAAGAGATGGGCTCATTTAATTGGTCAAAATGAGCCAGACCACGTTGAACAATCCGACGTAACTGTTGAAGAGGCGGTAGCAGAGTGGCCAATTTTATTGAAAACTGGTGCACGATTAGGTTCGCCTGCTACTACTGATTTTAACTGGCTTTATAAATTCATGGATCAATGTGCTGATAAAAACTATCGTGTAGATTATGTTGTTGTACATGCCTATTGGGGAGGAAAAAGTCCTTCAAATTGGTATAATGATTTGAAAAGAATCCACGAAAGGACTGGGCGACCTATCTGGTTAAAAGAATGGAACAATGGTGCCAACTGGACGAATGAAAGATGGCCTGATGGTACTAGGGGTAATCATCCATATACACCAGCTAATGCGGAAAAACAGTTAAACGATCTAACAGGGATCCTCCAAGTTTTGGACACAGCTTCCTTTATTGAGCGCTACTCCATTTATAATTGGGTAGAAGATGCCCGTGCTATTTTATTGAATGGGGAGTTGACCCTTGCTGGTGAATATTACGCTTCTACTACACCTCCTGTTGCATTTAATCGTGCAAAAGAAGTTGTTCCTACTTGGTCTATGATAGCCCCTCAATTATCTTATAGTTTCTCGCAGGAAACCGGACAGGTAAATTTGATTTGGGATGATCTGAACGGAGAATTAACTAATAACTATGTTATTGAGCAATCTTTTGATAACAATAATTGGCAGGAGGTGGGCGAAGTAAACTCTTCTTTTACTAATAACTTTTTAGTAGATGTATTACCTATTGATCAAGTCCCTAGTGGAGAGGTGTATTACAGAATTAGAATTTTAGGGTTTGATAATACTTCTAAAACGTCTAATGTAATAAAATATGATTATATCAAGAATGTAAATAATGCGTTAATAACTGTTGGGGATATAAAAGTAAAGGATGACTGGTCAATGTCTCTCTTTGAAAATCCTGTAGAGGATTTAGTGTTTATAACTGGAACGCCTACTTTTAGGAATCGGTATCCATTAACTGTTCGTGCAAGAAACGTAAATGAAAAATCTGTTGAAATGCAATTGAGAACATGGAGTTATCTTGAAGACCCTACTTTTATGTACCCTGATACATTGGGCTTTATGGCTATTTCTAAAGGGTTGCATCAAATAGGTGAAATAACTCTTTTAGCAGATAATATTAGTAAGGTAAGTAAGGCCTGGACTACCATCACTTTTGAGGAACCTTTTGATGTTATTCCTGTAGTTTTTGCTTCTCAAATAACAGGTAACGATATTAACGCTTCGGCTATACGTATTAAGAACATTACAAAAACAGGTTTTGATATTTCTAGGAAATATGAGCCGGCAAAAGTTAATGTTTTTGAAGATGTTAGTTATATTGCTGCTACACCTGGAGTTGCTACATATGATGGCAAAAACAAACTTGAAGTGGGACTTACATCTGAAGCTATAGGTAATTCATTTACCAGTACTGCAAAAATAAATTACACAAATACATATATAAATCCAGCATTTTTTGGATTTATGCAGACATGTAATGACGAGGCCCCTGCAACATTACGTCTTAAATCCAGGGGTGGAAATTTTGCCGAAGTTTTTAAAGAAAGAGAGATATCATCATCTACTGCTAATGCAGCTGAAGTAATAGGTTGGATGGTAGTTGGTTATGATGATATTTCAAGTGCTATCACTAAAGTTAAGTCTGACGACAAGGATCTTTATGTATTCTACGATTCTTATTCCGATAAAATTCGTTTAAGCAATTCTCGGTTGATGGACAAGATCCAAGTATATTCGTTATTTGGTACTAAACTGATCTCTGCTTCTGCAGTCTCTCAATTGGATGTTTCCACTCTTAAGTCAGGTGCATATATTGTGCTTGTAAATGGAACTGAAAGCCTGAAATTTATTAAACCATAACTCGGGTTTGTTCACCTAAATAGGTGTATTTTATTGTCGTATTTCTTTATTCAAAAACTTTTAACTATGATAAGATGAGGCGAATGAGAAATACGACATTACCTGCACCTACTTACTTTTAAACTATTAATATCATGAAACGAGCCATCTTCTAATCTGATTTATTCAGAATTTGAATTCTATGTGAAAATAATAGTCGTTCAATACTATTTCAGTTACATTCAATTATTTTTATTTTATATGTTGCAATATTTCTAACAGGTTTTATATGATAGTCAACGAAAATATATAATATAAGTCTTATGCCATACAAACAGATCATTAGTAACCTGACTTTCTTGATATTCCTAATATTAAAGATAAACATCAATAATAATAACTATACTGATAAAATTCTTATAAATACAACATATTAACACAATTAAGTAATATAGTATAGGCTTTATTGTGAGATTTGGATTTATAAATGAATGGTTGAGCTTGCTCTGAGAACGTCCATTTTACAACTTATCCAGAATGGGTTTTTTCGGATTTGAGTAAGTTTATTGATCGTTAGGGTTCAGCAATATAGATACGCTTTTTACTAAAACAATGGTTTTGCAAAAAGTGCTAATGAGCAAAAATTTATCGAGTTTGCCAATTTGTTTAGGTCAATATTGGATACCAAATATACCTGGCTCAAACATGGTGAGAAGACTTAAAATATAGACGTGTTGGGAGTGAAATTAAGGGTTCTTATTTTAAGACTAGCAGTAAATGTAGCCACATAGAATAAGAATCGGCAAACACGTTATTTGATAGAGTAAAATTTGGTTTGCATATTTTTTTTCATTTTCTTTGAGTTGGCAATAATAACTCAAAAGCCTTTCAGTAAATAACTTGTTATTAGGCGTTTGTGGTAATAGGAAAGGTTGTCTTACTTTAAAAGAAATATTTGCAAATTGGGGTTTTATTTAAGCTGTTAAACACGATTTTTATTCCCTTTTTTAAAGGGATAGGGAACAACCATGTATGTTTAATTTTTGAGTAATTAAATTTATTGTCAATTTAAATAACTATTGTTAAATTAATTTTAAAACAAAAATGTCATGAAACAAAATTTACTTTTATTTATCATGTGCTTTTCTTTTACGCTAAGCACAGTTTCACAGGAGGCTCCTGAATCAGGAAAAAAGTTCCGTATTGTTAATGGTAGTGGTCTATATCTGACTGCTAATCCAGACTACGAAGGTTATAACCCCTGGTTTATTGATAGCTTGTACACAGCTCCTTCTTCCACCAGTACTGAATATACATTAAATGGTGAAACAGTTATTAGCGTGGTGAATACAGATCCAATTCAGCAGATTTTTACTTTATCAAATCCAAATCCAAATGATCCTGATGTTTGGGTGATAGAAGCTTCAAACGGAGCGTATCTAACTCAAAGTCCAGAATACGACTGGGATTGTATTTTAGGTCCATCTTCTGACGTTGCTAGCTCTCAATTATTTTTTGTTGATCAGGGATATGGTCTTTATCTTTTACAACTTTCTACCAGGAGCGATGGATATTTAGCAACAGATAATGCTGAAGAAGGCGAGATTATTGGAACGTACGAAGACGGTTGGCAGTATCTTCACAGATCTACAGTTTACAATGATAAGCCCGCAGATCAGGATAATAATCAAGCCATTTGGTATTTTGAAAAAGTGACTACGACTGGAATTGATGATGTCCGGTTAGATAAAAATGCAATCGCTGTTTTCCCTACATTAGCGAACGAAACAGTGACAGTTAGTAATGTTACAGTAGGCACTAGAATTGCAGTATATGATATTGCAGGTTCAAAAGTGATGGATGTTATTTATGATGGTAAGTTGGGTATTTCTAGTTTAATATCTGGAGTCTATATTGTAGCAACTCCTGATGGTGGAAAAGCAAAATTTATCAAGCAGTAAGCGAGTCTGCTATTAATAGATTTTTTTAATTTAAAAGTAGCTGTCTCATAACTGGGACAGCTATTTTTGTTGTGCGCCGTGCATGGTAATTCACTAGGTGGTGAAAGTCCACTATGGGGGTTTGTAATCGCCAACCATTAGCTGAAGACAAGGGTGTCCATTGCGAGATGGAATCTGAAGGAAGTTGGAAGCAAAACTCTGCCCCGAGGAACACGAACCATATCAGGCATAACCGTTGGGATAAGACTCCAACACGTGTCGAAGTCCAAAGATTACACAGACAACGGGATGTAAATATGGCGGGGAGATGGAGTGAAAGTTAATTACCTTACCACGGGAGGTCTGATAGACGTGTGGAAACAAAGTATGAAACACGGACAACAGTTGTTATCAGAAGTCAGCAGAAGCCATAGTACTAAATATCGACTATATTTAGGAAGGGCTGAACTTTAGTAGATGTGTAGTAAATGAAAGTTACCTAATGAAGGAAAGAATGCAGAAAATCTTTGATGAATCAAAGACCTCTAAGCAAAAGAATAGGACGGAATCCGAAGGCTATGTTGGAGGGCAGACTTTCATGTGGATAACCGAAAACAACCGCATCACCAATCCAAATGAAACAGGATATGATTTATTAGAAATGATACTATCTCCTTCAAATCTTAATTTAGCTTACCACAGGGTAAAGCGAAATAAGGGTGCGGCAGGCGTTGCCAAGATGGAAGTCGAATCGCTTAGCGGTTATCTGATTCAACATAAAGATAGTCTAATAGAAAGTATTCTGGAGGGTAAATATCGCCCCAATGTAGTACGCTTTTAACAAGGATGTCAACTGCTACCACTTACCGATAAAAAACGATACCACTGTTTCAGCCCCCAAAATCATCGGATTAAGTTATAGAAAATAATCTATAATTTTACACTGATGGAAAAACGAGTCTTTAGTAAAGAGGAAAAGCTTGCCATTATCAAGGAAGTAAGCATTAATGCGGTTACCACTACGCTGGAGAAGCATGGTATTTATCCAGCTTCCTACTATTCTTGGAAAAAGAAATTTGAGAGCATGGGGGAAAGAGGGCTTTAATCATGGCATGACTCCCCAGTTCTTAAAACGCATTAGGGAGCTTGAAAAATAAAACCTTGCCCTTAAGCAAATTGTCGCGGAGAAAGAACTCGAAAATAAGCTTAAGGGGGAATTACTAAAAAAGAAACAAGCCTTGGAGAAAAGAAAGAGATCGCAACCAGGTATATCTACCAAGGCTTGAAACGTGACCT
>DATGMV010000092.1:0-6061 GCA_035307185.1 Fermentimonas sp.
CTCGTCCATATTCTCATGGTGCAGACAATCCTGGTGTTGTATTGAGAACCGAAGAGACAATGGCAGATGAAGATGTGACTAGAGCTACAATAGGTGAGATTTATGAGCAAATAGAGAAAGACCTGAAGAAGGCTATTGAACTTATGGATGGTTACCGTCGCTCTCCAAATGCGAGCTTCGCTTGGAAGGGTTCGGCTCAAGGTCTTCTATCAAGACTTTATCTTAATATGGAGAGAAATCAGGAGGTTGTAGATCTGGTTAATGAAATGTTAGCTGGCAGATCGGCACAGGATGTTCTTGATCCTGATCTTTCAACTTACTTCACAAGAACTCAGACATCTGAAGAGTCGTTATGGGTGATTGGATATTTGTCAAATGAGAGTCCCGGTACTAGCTCTGTTGCTTCTATGTATCTTACTGACCCGGCGAGTGGTACAGGATGGGGTGAAATTTATCCTTCGGATCCATTTTATGAGCTGATGACACGTTACCCTGATGATGATTTACGTTGGAATCATTTCCATCTATACCAAGATCTTCCATCAAGTATTACTTATAAGGGAGAATCTCCAAAATGGATGGCTAACTGGGCAATTTCAAACTCTGCTAGTTGGTATTATGGTTTGCAGTATAGATATCTAGATGAGGATGAGGGTGGTAAGTTTATTATTTTTAGTGACGACCCTAATATGAGTGATCCAATTGATGATGACTATTTTTCTAACACTAGTACGAAAATTTATATTCAGGAAGAAATAGTTAATACTTATCCGAAGTATTACTTTATGTACGACGGGCAGAAAGTTAATGTAACTGTTACTGAGGCTACTAATAATAGAATGAGTTATAGAAAAATCTTTAACAGAAAGTTGTCTTATCAGGATGATAATCCGATGCTATGTTCTTATCCTATGATTCGTTGGGGTGAGGTGATATTGAATCGTGCCGAAGCATATGCTAAACTTAATAATTCTACAGCAGCGCTTGCAGACGTAAATGCTATTCGCTCAAGAGCAGGTCTTTCGGGTGATCAGCTGATGACTCAGGCAAACATTTCTGAGAGAGGATATTCAACTGTTTTAGATGTGGTGCTTGACGAACGTAGATTGGAACTTGCATATGAAGGTTTCAGATGGAAAGATCTTTTCCGTAACAAGAAATCAATGGATCGTAGATATGGTGGTACTCATCCTTGGGAGGTTATTAGCCATGACGATTTGAGAATTCCTCACCAGATTTCTGGAGATGAGATGCTTATTAATACAGGGGTAATACCTAATCCAAGATAATATAAAAAGGTAATGTCTTTTTTTAAAGAGGGAGAGGATTTATTTCCTCCCCTCTTAAAAACTGACTTATGAAAATGATTATGAAATTAAAAAAACTGTTGTTGTTATTTGTTGTGGGTTTATGTGTTTTTAGCTGTCAATCACCACTGGTATTACAGGATCTAGACTACACAGAAAATGCAGTTGACATTCCTAATCCGGATAGGGGGCCTTATAGAGGAAGATGGCAAAATATCCCGCCTGAGCTCGTTAATGCAACGAATTCGCCATATGGAATTACTCCAGAAGTGGATCACCGAGTACCAGTTGATGCAAGTTCTGTTTTATATCATGGCAGACAGGTGCCAACAGTTGAAGGTGATGATATTGTTGAGACAGAGTTTTTTAATGGTGTAAATCAAAATGATAAACCTTATATAGGTGGTACTAATGTATCGGCACTTCCTTCAATTTCATTCATGTCATTCGATCTATGTAACTTTTCTTCAAACGCTTTCCTTTCTGCTAAAGATGCTTTTGCATATAAAGATGATGGTTTGTTTATAGATCCACGCACCGGAGTTGCAAGAACTGGGGTGAGTGGACCATTAACACCTTATGCACTTGAATATATAAGAGAATTACTCGGAAAAGTAAGAGATGGAGATGGTGTTGCGTTTGTTAAGTTTTCGTACGATGGAAATGGCTTTAATTATATTGAGCCTCACAAGTATCCGCATTTGGATTTGACAGAAGGGCTTATTCATGGACCTGAGCCTACATACATAACAGATAATAATTCTTCTGCGTTGTGTAACATAGAGGGTCACGAAGATAAAAACTGGATAGAATATCATATATGGCAGTTGAAGCCTATTTTTCATGAATTTGAGGATGTTATAATGTCTGTGAAAACAGGGATGTTAGGGCCATGGGGTGAACAACACTCTTCTCCGGAAGCTAGGAATGTTGATGCATACAAAATGTTGTTGGATGCTTATATCGATGCCGTTCCGAAATCAAGATCTCTGATTACTCATGCAGGAGGATTTCTGGCTTGGTATAATGAGACTTATGGGACTAATTATACATTTAGTAATATTGATGAGATGCCAATTCCTGATTCTGAATCTGCAGAAGGGCGCTTTGGTTTCTTTAACGACAGTTATGCTGCCGGAAATTGGAGTGATAACGGTTCTCTTTCGGAAGGGAACTCTATGATAGATAGCAGATATGGTGATAGTGAATATGATCGTTACAAAGTTATTAAATGGTTTGGTAAACAAAATCAAATATTCCAAGGTGAGGGTGGAATTGGTGATAATGTGTTTGGTAATATGCCTGGTGCTATTATTGAAGCGCAACAGTTACGTACCACTGCACTGAACATGCGACATGGTAGATATTTTAGATGGAACGACTTTATTTATAATGAGGAGAATGTAACTCGGCCTGTGCAGTTTCCTGCAAATGAAGAGGAGCTTATAAGTGGTAACTATACAGGTGAAATAATAACTGCTGTGTTTGATCCGGTATATGATGGGAGAACAGGGTTAGAATATTTTAGAGACAGAATGGGTTACCGTCTTGTATTACGTGAAGCAAGGACAACAGAGTGGGTTGAGCAGAATGGTAGGCTAAGGTTTGAAGGCAAAATTCAGAATGTTGGTTTTGGTAATGTTATTAATAAAAAAAATGTTTCTGTTATATTAAAACAGCCGAATAGCTCACAGCACTTTATTGCTCTTACAGACTTGGACGCCAGGGATTGGGTTATAGATGCTAATGGTAATGGCAGGGCCGATAATGAGTCTTCATGGAGAGATTTGAACTTCACGGTTGAGATGTCTGATTTTGGTGATGTACCCTTAGGTGAATACGAAATATATCTGAAAATTAATGATCCCAAAGAGCAGAGCTCCAATAAACGTTGCATTCAATTTGCAAATAAAGGAGAAATATGGAGTGCCATCTTAGGAGCAAATCGGATTGCTACAGTTGTTGTTAGGTGATATTAAACGATTCTTTTCAAAATTAAAATTAATATGAAAATTATAACCCCATTAGTATTGTTGTGTTTTATTGGTACTATGATCAATTGTCATAGTCCATTAAAATTTCAAGAAATCAACTATACAGAGAACCCGGTTGATATTCCTAACATAGATAGGGGATTTTATAGACCTCAATCTTATATAGTCCCTGTTGAAGGTGGCTCTGTGCCCACTATTCCTGACTTGAAGGCTACTATTTCAGGTACGGATGTTACTGTAGATTCACGTATTGTTTATATGGAGTTTGATTTAAGAAACTTTTCTTCAAATGCTCCTTTAACCGGTATGCCTGCTGGTGAATGGAGTGACGTGAGTCCTGAATATGGAAAAACTCAACCTCTGACTACTGCAGCACTCGATTATATAAAATCGGCTCTAAGAAGTATTAGAGAAAGTGAAGCTGTTGCAATAGTAAAATTTAGCTACGATGGCAGAGGCTATACTTACAATAATCGTGGAGGATACAATCAATTTATTCATGATTGCGAGCCTGGAGCACCTGAAGGTAGAGCTTGGTATGAATCAGGTGGTAGAGATGGTGGCGTTGCCGAAGAGTCTGATTTGTGTGGTATAGAGGGTCATGAGGATAAGAATTGGATACAGTATCACCTATGGCAAATTGGCGATGTGTTTAATGAGTTTGAGGATGTAATAATGACTGTAAAGGGTGGCTTCTTTGGACCATGGGGTGAGATGCATTCTTCTTCTTACGCCAGATCTGCTGAAGGGTATCATTGGCTTTTGAATGCTTTGTTGGATTATGTGCCATCTTCGAGATCAATTTTAGTTCACGCTGGTGGTGTAATGGCATGGCAAAACATAGAATATGGAACTAGTTACAGTTTTAATAATTTACCTCCTATACCTGAGAGAGATTCTAGAGCTCAACGATTTGGGATGTTTAATGATAGCTATTCGCGTGGTGGAGAAGATTTTACCGATGGTGGCTCTCTTTCGGAAGGAAATAGTTTAATTGGGGGTGATTTTGAACGTAACGCTGCCTTTAAATGGATAAGAAACCAGAGTAATTTCTATGGCGGTGAGACTGTGAGGTCTGGCAATGAACCTGATAATTATTATCAGTTATATCCAAGGTTCCCAAATGTGCCTTATGAAGCCGCTTTTGCTCAAACAACACATTTGAATACTAGTTATAGCTCAGCTGCTTATAGCCTTTGGAGTGATTTTATTTATAACGAAGAGAATGTTACTACCCCATTTACACCTCAACATGATGGGGTTACTCGTACAGCTATTTTTGATTCGATGTACGACGGTAGGAATGGAATGGAGTATATGCGTGATAGGCTTGGTTTTAGATTTGTGTTAAGAGAATCAAAGGTGAGTGAAGAGGTTAGTACTAATGGTGTATTAAGGTTTGAAGGGAAGATTCAAAATGTTGGTTTTGGTCTTCTAGTTAACAAGAAGAATGTATCGATTATTATTCAAGATAAAACGGGTTCGAACACCTTTTCTGTACTTACTGATATTGATGCAAGAGACTGGTTGCCGGACTTAGATGGCAGAGCAACAAACAGATCTGCTTGGATAGACTTGAAGCAATCTATAAAGATGAGCACTTTTGGGAATGTTCCTGCAGGTGATTATGACATTTATCTAAAAATAAATGATCCTAAAGAGACTAGTATTAATCGCCGTAGTATTCGTTTTGCTAATACTGGAGATGTATGGAATGCTAATCTAGGGGCCAATTATATTGGCTCAACAGTAATAAAATAATTTTAATAAACAGTTTAAAATATATGATATGAAAAAGATCTTAGCACTTCTAGTATTGATGATGACCGTGATATCTGGATTTTCTCAATTTGTTTCTAAATATCCTGATATTCCTAGAATTGATGTTCATACTCACATCGGTAACGATTATAATACTATCGATAGCTATCTCAAAATGAGAGACGTAATGATGGAGGAGAATAACATAGATTTAGCAATGATGCTTAATCTGGATGATGAAAAGGCTATTGATACCATATTCGATGTGAGCGAAGGTCGAATTCTTACAGCTATAAATGATTTTGAACCACAAAGGGGGTTAAGTCATAGTCCTGAAGATATCTTTTCTAGTAAAGAAAAAGGATATGTAGGTTATAAGATTTGGCATGGACCTTCTGACAGGGTATTAAAAGATGGTGAGAAGGGAATTAGATATATAGATGACCCTGCACACGAACCTGTGTTTGCAGCTATGGAGGCAGCGGAATTGCCTGGTGCATCTTTTCATATAGCCGACCCAAACGGTCCGTTTGGTGACAGAGGAAAATGGGCTGCCGATCCTGTTGAGTTTTGGCGCCAGGTTATGGGTATGGAAAGAGTTCTGAACAGACACCCGGATATGATAACTATTGCGGCACATTGTTCATGGTTAATATGTCAGGATGCTCAAATAGACTATCTGAGATATATGCTGTCTACATACCCAAACTTTTATGTTGACCTAGCTGCTACCTTTCAGTATTTTTATTTGGTAGATCATGATAACCTGAGGGATTTCTTAATCGAGTATTCAGATAGAATACTTTATGGATCAGATGTGAGTACAATTAGGGAGCAACAGATACCTGTTAACATTGACAGGTATACGCGCACTTTCAGGATTCTGGAGACAGATGAGATGGTTGAAGGTGGATTTTTTGGAATGAATCAGGTGAAAGGGTTGAACTTGCCTAAAGAAGTTCTAGAGAAAATATATTTTAAAAACGCTCTTAAATTATA
>DATGMV010000093.1:0-3216 GCA_035307185.1 Fermentimonas sp.
ATATGCCATGTATAAGCCATCTATATCTAACCTTATGACTAAGTTGATCTTAAATTTTTCTCAAGTTTTACTTTAGTCGCAAAAAAACAGTACTTTTACACTGTATGAAAAACATAATAAAACCATTTTAAAAACAAACAGTAAGAAGAAGAAATTTTTTAATGCGAATATTTATCGCAATGATTCTGCAACTGAATTTATAGTTGAGAATGGTAAAATCACACAGATTGGAACTAACTTGCCAATATGTGATAAAATAAATTGAGGGTAGAGTTTGAAAGCTATACCCTCTGTTATTTCATACATTATTTTGAATTTTTATTTTAAAGTTCGTTTTGCCATCAGTGAGATTATTATCCCCGGTATTGCAAGAAGTATAGATAAAGCTGGTAGACTTAATGCGGAAAAATTAATTAACGCAACACCTCCAACTGAGGTGGCAATCATAATTGAAAAATTGAAAGTGCTCGACTGCACTGATGTAGCAACATCTTTTGCCTGCTCAACTTGCCTTGCTACTGCTGCCTGAAAGAGAGTTACGAGGGGACCGAATGATAATCCCCAAAAGAAGAAAGCAATATGAGAGACTATCGGCGTTCCTCTGAATATTATAAATAGTGCCATTGATAAGGCAAGTAAAACAAACATTAGAACTGTAAGTTGTTGTAAATACTTATCTGTATATTTCACAGCCAGCATAACCGAAATCAGCGAACCTATCCCAAACATCACAAGAGCAGCTTCAATACCTCCTACTAAATCAATATCTGATACAAGGTTAGTTATATAAACATAAACTCCGTAGTGAGCGCATACACCCAACAATGTCAATAATAACACCATCAGAACGCCTTTATTCTTGAAAACAGCAAAAGGTGAGGTACTTTGGGTTAGCTTTTCACCGGGTGTTGAAGGTAGCATAAATATACTTAATACTCCAATAACAGCGATAACTACACCAAGAATTATAAATTCGTTTCTCCAACCAAATGTATTTCCTAAATATGTCATAATGGGCATACCTATGCTTATTCCCAAAGTGTTACCTGCCATTATTACAGCTACAGCTTTTCCATGCTGATTTGGTTCAACCAATCGCATACCAAATGCAGCAATCATAGGCCACATTACTCCGGCACAAACACCACCAATAAGTCGCATTACAATAATAAAATAGTAGTTATGAACCACTCCTGCTATGACATTTGAAATAGAAAACCCCGCAAGCAGAATCAACAATAACACTTTACGGTTTAACTGCATTGTTGCCGAAATAAGAGGGATAGCGAATATGGCAGATGCAATTGCATAGTACCCCACAAGATTTCCTCCTTGGATTTCATTTATTCCCAAATCAGCCATAATTTGAGGGAGTACACCCGAAGGCATTAGTTCAGATAAGATACCCACAAAAGTCACAGAAGACATTAGTATCATTATCACCCATGGGAAATAATCATAAATAACAGATTTATTTTTCTTTGTCATATCCCGGTAAATTATTTGATTTTTAGCATATAAGGATAGTAATGTTTATACGTTTTAGAATCAAAAAGTCAACTTAACTTCTTCTCATCTTAGTCTTTTCCAAATTTAATATATATGCAGGATAAAAGAACAATACAGGAGCTAAATATAGGCTAAAATAACTCAGAACATGTTTTGAAGAGCAGCTCTATCATTTATTCGAATATCTCTTCGTTCAACATCTATAATTCCCTCTTCTGCCATCTCCATCATAACTTTAACAAGCGCAGGGCGAGAGACGCTAAAAAGTCGGGCCATATCTTCTCTCGAAGTTTTGAGTTGAAATATCTTTTCGCCCTCAGACTCTTTTAACAGGTAATAGGCAAGTTTTGCTCGTATTGTACGTAGTGAAACAAGGCGTAGTTTTTCAGAGAGGAAAAATACTTTGTTGGATATATACGAGAGGAAAGTTCTCATAAACGACTCGTATTTACGCATAAGAAGGTAAACATTATCTTTTGGTATAGCAATTACTTTGCATGAACTTTGACAAATTGCAGAAACGGGCGATCGATTATCGGCAGCGAAAAGGAAGCCGGTAGCTATTGGGTTTGGTGCTTTAATATATTCAATCTGCATATAATCACCTTTTTCGTCTGACATCTCAGTTGCAACTTCACCCTTGATTACAATAAAAAGAGTTTCACTTAATGAACCTTGAGTTACAATAATATCTCCTTTATCATATTCTCTAACAGTAAAACGCACATCCTCAATAAACTCATTGCGCTGAGCATCAGGCACGTTACTACATAGAGGACACATAAATATCATTCTTGCATGTTTTAAATTGGGATACTCACCGTTCATTTATTAGATATATTAGATATTTTATTAATAGTAGCTGTAATTAAGTAACTAATGTAGTATATTTTTTAGAAACGTCATAATTATTACAGTTTTTCTATTATTTTCTCATTTTCTTTGCTAACAATGTAAAAACTCTTTAAAGTTAGCAAATCATGAATATACTGCGAAACTTTTGGAATAAAGTCAGACCACGTGGAGGCTGGAAATATCCCGCTATAATAATAGTGGGTGCATTTTTTGGCATATTTATTTATACATTCATTACTTCCCGAGCATACTCTTATCTCTCGGATGACCCTGCTACATGTGTGAATTGCCATGTAATGGCTCCCTATTATGCAACATGGATGCACAGTTCGCATGGTAGAGATGTAACCTGCAACGATTGTCATATTCCACAAGACAATATTTTTAGTAAGTACTTTGTTAAAGGTTTAAATGGATATAATCACGCTGCGGTGTTTACAAAACGTACAGAAGATCAGGCAATGCGGGCAATTCCAATGAACTCACAGGCAATTATGAACAATTGTATCAGATGTCACACTCAACTGAATACTGAGTTTGTAGAAACTGGTCGTCATAACTGGAAAGAGATGCAGGAAATTGGAGGTAGTGCCTGCTGGGACTGCCACAGAGATATGCCCCATACACGCAGCAGATCGCTTTCTTCAACACCTGACGCTCGTGTACCAATGCCTGAGAGTAATGTTCCTAATTGGTTACAAAAACTAACGTCAGGAGATAAATAAAAAAATATATAAGCAACAAACTGAAAACAGATACATTATGAGCAGTTAACAAGAAAACAACAAGATGAAGCCTTGGGTAGGCTGGTTACTATTCTTCGTTACAATAAAAGTAGTGTTTTTACTTGGA
>DATGMV010000094.1:0-5073 GCA_035307185.1 Fermentimonas sp.
CCAACAGTTTACAAAGATGAGGGCAGACTCACCGGAGGTATTGCTGGAGCAATGATTGGAGTATCAGATATAGAAAAAGCCATGCCAATATATCGCGATATTCTTGGATATGATTTAATAGTGGCAGACGAAACTGGCACTTTCAGTGACCTAATAACATTACCCTCGGGCGACGGCAAATTCCATCGCCGCATACTTTCTCATAGCAAACCGCGTAAAGGCAGTTTCAGTGAGCTATTTGGAAAATCATACATAGAGCTTGTTCAACCCTTGGAGCGTACACCAAGAAAAATATATGAAGACAGGTATTGGGGCGACCCCGGCTTCATACAGATCTGTTTCGATATTCGAAACACAGATGTACTTCGTGAAAAATGTGAAGAAATGGGCTTTCCTTTCACTGTCGACAGTTCAAGCAGTTTCAAGGAAGGAGAATCATTTGATATGGGCGAAGCAGCCGGTCAGTTCGCATACATCGAAGACCCGGATGGTACTCTCATAGAATTGGTTGAAGCTCACAAAATACCTTTAATGAAAAAACTAAACCTTTATCTGAATCTTCGTAACCGAGACCCTGAGAAAGCTCTCCCTAAATGGATGCTCGGCATGCTTAGGTTTATGAAGGTCAAACCTGAAACATTAAAATAAAATTCAGAACCCTTATTACAATTTTTCCGCCATTTCTAAGTTATAATAATAATGAGGAAGTGGCGAATCTATTTTACGATTATCCTACAGTTGTGTATAGTACCCCTATTGCACGCACAGTGGGAAATACCCATTGGTCAATACTGGGATATTAAAAGTTATCACAATCCCTCATTTGCAGGTGAAACCAACTATATCAGGACTACCATGCTTTATAGCAATAAATGGACTGGTATAGAAAATGCTCCTGTAAGAATTATCTTAACGGCAGATATGCCTATAGAAATTCTGAACCAACGTCACGGAATTGGTGTATTAGTCTTAACTGAAAATATTGGAGAACTACGCAACTCAAATCTTGCAGCACAATATAGCTTTATACAACCTATTGGTAACGGCACATTAAACATCGGTCTACAAGCAGGAGTCTACGACTTAAACTACGATGCGGGAGCATTAATATTAACCACCGACTCACTACAAAAAAATAATAAAAAGATAATGGCAAATCCCACAAAAAAACAACTTGCAGACTTTAGTGCGGGATTATCTTGGTCTTCTAAAAACTTTTATTCCGGATTATCCATTATGCACATCAATCAACCCCACTTCTATTCAATTCCAAGATTAGAAGAAATAAAAAATGAAACAGCAATACCTAATGAGAATTCTGTCTTAGAGGATTCATTCAAGACCAACATACCAAGAACATATTTTTTAACCGCCCAATACAATATTTCGCTATTTAACTCGTTAAAAATAGAACCGATGATAAGTGTAATGTCAAACAAGATACAAACATACGCCCAAGCAACTTTAAGACTGGAGCATGGAAATAAGTATTCAGGCGGATTTTCCTACATATCGGATTATGGATACACATTTTTTGCCGGTGCAACCATAAGAGGAGCACAACTTGGCTATTCCTATACTAGGCACAACATTGGTATAGGTAAAGAAAGTAGTGGTAGTCACGAAATATTATTAAAATATGACTTCCCATTGGATTACTTTAAACCAAAGTCGCAACCTCATAAAAGTATACGTTTATTGTGAAAAAAATCAGTATAATGAGAAAGTTTTTTTTATTATCACTTCTAATCGCAATCATCTCATCATGTGGTGGTAGTCGCGTAGGCATGGGTATAGGTGGTGAACTTGTGGGCATACCTGTTGGAAAAGTATGGGATGAACCTACCCCATACAACATGGTACTTGTGTATAGAGGTGCATATAAAATGGGTTCTTCAAATATCGACTCACTATGGGGCATAAACACATCTTCACGAGGGGTATCTGTAGATAACTTTTGGATGGACGAGACTGAAATCACTAACTCACAATACAAACAGTTTGTATATTGGGTACGCGACTCAATTATTCGTGAACGCATGGCAGATCCTGCTTATGCAGGAGACGATTTCTATAAAATCACTGAAGATATTTACGGCGATCCTGTAATCCCACACCTAAACTGGAGCATCCCTATACCTTGGACACGTAACACAGAGGAGGAAGAAGCAACAATCAACAGTATCTTCACAACACATCCCATTACAGGAGAGAAAATGTTGGATGCGCGACAAATGAATTTCCGATACGAATACTACGACGCTGCCGAAGCAGCAAAAAGGCATTACCGACTAAACCACGAAGATCGATACTTAAATACCGACCTTAACCCTAATCCAAATGAAGTTATAATGATATCTAAAGACACTGCATACATCTCCCCTGATGGTAGAATTATAAACGAAACAATTACCCGTCCTCTCAGCAGTCACTACGATTTCGTGAACACCTACATAATAAACATATATCCCGATACTACCTGTTGGATCAACGACTTTGAGAAAAGTAATAATGAGATATATATGCGAAATTACTTCTCAAATCCTGCCTACGCACACTATCCTGTTGTAGGTGTTTCTTGGGAGCAAGCAACCGCCTTTTGTGAATGGCGCACCTTGTTTCTTCGCAGAAGTTTAAACAAAAATGAAGTTCAAGTAGAGAAATACCGACTACCAACCGAAGCCGAATGGGAACTTGCAGCACGCAGTGGAAGCTCGGATAACATATACCCATGGGGATCAGACGGAGTCACTACTGAAAGTGGTTGCTACCAAGCAAACTTCAGTCCGGGAGAAGGAGCATATGCTGCAGATAACTACATCATAACCGCTCCTATAAGAAGCTTTAAGCCCAACAATATTGGCCTATACGACATGGCAGGCAATGTTGCTGAGTGGACATCTACAGCATATAGTGAATCGGGTAATGCATTAATGGGCAATCTAAATCCTGAATACAATTACAATTCAAGCACCAACGACCCATACTTTATGAAACGTAAAGTAGTAAAGGGTGGTTCTTGGAAAGACTTACCTACTTTCATACGTGCCGACATGAGAGATGTAGAATATCAAAACCGAGGTCGATCTTATATTGGCTTTCGCTGTGTACGTACTCAGATACTGGGAAATAGATAAATAAAATAAATTAAAACAATAATAAAACATATATATGAACGCTTATAAAAGATATAAAAACCGATTCGAAAGGTTCCTTCAAACTGAGCGTGGTAAACGTTTAATTAACTTTGCGTATAGTATTGGGGCAGCAATAGTAATACTTGGAGCGATGTTCAAAATACTTCACTTCCCGTTTGGGAATGAGTTGCTTTTCGTAGGAATGATAACTGAAGTAATAGTATTCACGCTCTCAGCATTTGATACACCAATAAGGGATTATAATTGGGACAAGGTATTTCCTGCACTCACATCTGACAATCCTGAGGAAAAACACCAAATCCATCCACAATCAATTCACACTACATCACAACTACCTGATGATAAAGTTAATATGTCATCAAACATCAATCTATCTCCACATACTGAAGAATACACAAAGCAGATGAACAATCTCAACCGTACACTTTCCGGTTTGAATAGTCTTTACGAAGTTCAACTAAAAAGTGTTAGCAGCCAAATAAACAGCATAGAACAAATAAACAAAAGTCTCACTAACCTCTCATCAATATATGGTGATAATTCCCCTGAAAGGAGTAACATACAATCCGAGACAGAAAAAATGGCTAAGCAACTAAAAGAACTCAACGAAGTTTACTCACGTATGCTTCAGGCCATGTCACCTGTCAAAGAACACTAAAACAAACAAAGAATAGAAATGGCAGTAAACAGTCCCAACTCCCCACGTCAAAAAATGATAAACCTCATGTATCTGGTTTTCATTGCGATGCTGGCACTCAACGTGTCAGCCGAAGTGCTCGAAGGATTTGGATTGGTAGATAGGAGCCTGCAAAAATCATCAGTAACGATATCCGACAGAAATGATCTAATCATGGAAGAACTTGCACAATATAGCAAGCAAAACCCTGAGAAAGCTGGTGATTGGTACAATAAAGGCGAAGCAGTACGTGACATGACAGATTCATTAATCACCTACATTCAGGAACTCAAATTCAGAATGGTAAGGGAGGCCGATGGCAGTAAAGCCGATATTTATAATATAAAACATAAAGATGATCACGAAGCCGCTTCTATCGTAATGTTATCACCTGTTAGAGGGGAAGGTAGAAATCTCAAGAATGCAATCGACAACTACCGAAATCGTATTACTGAATACATTCTTAACCCTTCTCGCAGAGAAATTATAGAAAGGAGTCTCAGTACTCAAGCAGCGGGTGTTAAAAGCTGGGAAGCTACGCATTTTGAAAATATGCCACTTGCAGCTGCAGTTACAATACTTACAAAAATAGAAAACGACCTTCTTGCAGCCGAAGGCGATGCACTTGAAAACATACTAAACAGTGTTGATGTGGGAGATTTTCGTGTGAATCAGCTAAATGCTTATGTCATACCCGAATCGGATATAACAATCAGAGGTAGCGATTACAGGGCACGTGTTGTACTTTCTGCCGAAGACACAACCAAGCAACCCACCCTATATTTAAATGGCTCCATACCCACAATAGATAGCAACAGAGCTTTCACATTAAAAACCGATAGAGCAGGAACTTTTCCATTAGAAGGATATATTGAAATAAGCGGAGTAGACGGATCAATAATTCGTCGCGACTTCCACAGCAGTTACTCTGTTATTGAGCCCATAGCAACTATAGCTCCCTCTCTAATGAATGTGTTGTATGCAGGCATAGATAATGAAGTAAGCATCTCTGTTTCAGGAATTGCACCACAAAACATTAGTGCAAGCATGACCAATGGAACACTTGCTCGCAGTGGAAATATGTGGGTTGCTCGTCCAAACACTATAGGTCAGAACTCAATAATAACTGTCTCTGCAAGAACAACAGGAGATGAAGTACGACAAATCACCTTGCACGAGTTTAGAGTACGTGCACTCCCCGATCCTACCCCTTTCATATCACACAAAGATGCAAATGGT
>DATGMV010000095.1:0-2240 GCA_035307185.1 Fermentimonas sp.
AGGGTGCTCAATCTTATCAAAAAGCCCGAAAAGCTACATGTATCTTTAGTATTAACTTATCACCTCATAAATGTATCAGTAACTGTTTTAACAGTATACCTGCTAAATAAATTGCCCTACTTTTCGGCAAACGCCCGCGCAA
This sequence comes from Fermentimonas sp., assembly GCA_035307185.1. GTDB lineage: Bacteria > Bacteroidota > Bacteroidia > Bacteroidales > Dysgonomonadaceae > Proteiniphilum. The sequence goes on from DATGMV010000095.1 coordinate 143, forward strand.
CACTCATATTAGAAGTATTAATTGCAATTTGCATTATACTACTGTTTATTGAAATTCTTCCGAAAAAAGTTGCCTCCAAAAATCCATTACAATATGCAATAAAAAACATCACAATTGTTGGAGTAATAAACAACATAATGAGTCCGTTCTCAAAATCACTCTCACGCACAGGTATACTAAAACAAAGCAGTTCGCATGATTATTCGACAGATCTTCTAAAAGAAGATTTATCTGAAACGGAAGAACTATCGCGTGAACAAGAAAAAGAGATGCTAGAAGGTATAATCCGCTTCAGAGACAAAAATGTTGACGATATAAAGGTGTCAAGAGGAGATATGATTGCCATAAATCTCCAATCTCCCTTTGCAGAAGTAATTGAGTTTATAGTCGATGCAGGCTACTCCCGTATTCCGGTATATGAAGAAAACCCCGATAATATACAGGGAATTCTTTATGTGAAAGACCTTCTTCCTCACATAGGAAAGCCTCATAACTTCAAATGGCAATCAATTATAAGATCGGCCTACTTTGTGCCCGGAACAAAAAAAATAGACGACCTCCTGGAAGAATTCAGAAACAACAAAATACACATGGCAATTGTTGTAGATGAATATGGAGGAACATCAGGACTGGTCACGATGGAAGATATACTCGAAGAGATTGTTGGAGACATTAGCGATGAGTATGACGAGGAGTTCCCTTTGTATTCTATGGCTACAGACGGATCCTACATTTTTGAAGGTAAAACTCCCATCGAAGATTTCATAAAGATTACCAATGTCCCGGAGAAAGACTTCGAACTTATGAACGATGAAGTAGACACGCTTGCGGGACTGCTTCTTGAGCTTAAGGGCGACTTCCCAAAACGTAAAGAAATCTTCACCTACAAAAAACACAAATTTCAGGCTGAAGAAATGAGTAAAAAGCGAATATTAAAAGTGCGATATTTCCCAATATAATTATGCTTATCAGAAAAGAAAACTTCGGTATTGGTGGTCTGATGGGAATATGGAAAATTGACGAAACAATAGATGAACTTTTAGAACTTTTTCCCAACGAAATCAGAAAAGAAGCAGAAAATGGAATCGCGGATATTAAATCAAAAAGACGCGCCACAGAACTGCTCTCAACTCGAATAATGCTACTCGAGCTACTTGGAGAAATAAAAACCATCCAAAACCATAAAGATGGTAAACCATACCTATCTGATGAATCTTATAACATAAGTATATCCCACACAAAAGACTATGCAGCCATACTGCTTCACAAGACACATGCTGTTGGTATAGACATAGAAACAATTTCAGCAAGAGTAGAAAAAATAGCAAACAGATTTATATCGGAAGGAGAATACATCGACTCAAACCAAACAGTAACACATCAACTACTGCACTGGTCAACAAAAGAGTGTATGTTTAAACTGATAAACCAACCTGGTATAGACTTCAAGCAACAATTGCATGTCTTGCCATTCACACCCAGTTTAAGTGGAACAATTGAAGCGTTCGAAACAAAAACAGTTGAAAATAAAAACTTCAAGATAAACTACGAAGTACACCCCACTTATGTACTAACTTGGGTAGTAGACACAAAAAACGCCCCGGTAAAACCGAAGCGTTCTTAATATTTATATCTTACGTCTATAACTTAAACAGTAAGTGATACACGTTTAAACGACACCACTTCCAGATCCTTATCATTCTCCTTCAAAAACTGTTCAATAGTTTTCTTAGGGTCTTTCACATAATCTTGCTGTAATAAAGTAGACTCTTTGTAGAATTTCTGTAGAGAACCTTCTGCAATCCTATCGAGAAGATTTTCGGGCTTACCTGCTTCTCTTGCTTTATCGCGTGCAATCTTAAGCTCTTTCTCTTTCACTTCTGCAGGAATACCATCAGCTGTTATAGCAATAGGACTCATAGCTGCAATCTGCATAGCCACATCTCTAGCAACCTGCTCATCAGTAACCTCTTTATTGAAACCAACAATAGTTGCAAGCTTGTTACCCATGTGAATATAAGAAACCACGTAAGGAGCTGTAATATGTTCGTAAAAACCTACCTCCATCTTCTCACCTGTTGCAGCCATCTTATCTGTA
>DATGMV010000096.1:0-10382 GCA_035307185.1 Fermentimonas sp.
ATGAGTGACCATACTCCTTTTCCATTTAACGCCATCGTAATTGCAACAGTTGCGGCAATAAGCAGAGATGCTAAATTAATCTTGCTAATCCCTTTGAAATCAGCTTTTTTGATTAAAAGTGTTTGTTGAATAATTGCAGTACCGTTAAATATAAAAGAAATAAAAAGTACTCTTGAAATATTTTTAATTCGTGGTTCATGAAATATTTCTGATATTGAAGGAGCAAGAGCAAACAGAATTAGATATAACAGTACACTGAACCCTAAATTAAAATAGAATACCGTACTATACTCATCATCAGAGATACTTCTTCTGTTCAACAATGATCGAGTAAACCCACTGTCAATTAGAATAGATGAAAATGCAATAAAAACAGTTAAAGCGCCAATTAGTCCATATTCAGATGGAGCTAATGTTCTCATTAAGATAATACCGGAGATAAGATTAATTACCTGTTGTCCGAATTTATCAATAAAACTCCAGAATAGAGATATTGTTGTTTTATGTTTTAATGAGTGTTCCGTCATTTATGGATTGAGCTAATCTGTAATACTACAAAATTAGACATTTTTTTTCTATATTTTTGTACTTTTGATTTAAGTGGAGTGTTTGCACTAAGGGGGTGAATTATAATGACATTAACAGATGAGATAAAAGAAGAAGCTTTAAGGCTTGGATTTGATGCCTGTGGCGTATGTAAAGCCGTTGATAGCGGGCAAGAAGAACGCTATATGAAATGGATAAACGACAATTGGCACGCAGATATGGCTTATATGGCTCGTAATATTGATAAGAGAACTGATCCTCGCTTATTGGTTGATGGAGCTAAATCAATAGTATCTGTTGCTTTAAATTATTATCCTCATGAGAAACAGGCTACGCATGCTCCACAATTTGCATACTATGCTTATGGTAAAGATTATCATGATGTTGTTCGTGCTAAATTAAAAGAGCTGTTTGAATTCATTGCAATTCGCAAGCCGGGGGTAACAGGGAGGTATTTCTCAGACTCTGCTCCAGTACTTGAACGTTTTTGGGCTGCACAAGCCGGTTTAGGGTTCGTTGGAAAAAATAGTCTATTAATTATTCCGGGTAAAGGCTCATACTTCTTTCTTGGTGAACTAATTATAGATATTGAGCTTGATTATGACAAACCAATACTTGAAAATTGTGGTAGTTGTACTCGTTGTTTAGATGGATGCCCTACAGGTGCAATTGAAGAGCCTTTCAGAGTTAATGCAAATAAATGCATTTCATATCAGACAATCGAGAATAGAGGTGAAATATCTTCTTATGTTGCTCCCAGATTAAAGAATTATGTTTTTGGGTGTGATATTTGTCAAAAGGTTTGTCCATGGAACAGAGTTTCCGCTCCTCATAATACACCTGAATTTTTGCCTTCTGAAGAGTTTATGTCAATCGATTTAATAAAGCTATTAAATATGAAGGAAGAAGAGTATCGTGAAATATTTAGAGGATCTGCTGTAAAGAGAACTAAGTTTTCAGGCTTAAAGCGGAATGTAACTACAGTTTTTAATACTCGTAAAAAATAGCTATTTTTGTATCTATAAATAGATGGAAGAAAACTTCGATATTCATAGCAATATAGATTTTCAGGACACTGAGCGTGATTTTGAAAATAATCTACGACCCTTGACATTTAATGGTTTTAAAGGGCAAAGTAAAGTTGTTGAAAACCTTAAGGTGTTTGTTAGCGCAGCAAGATTGCGTAGCGAGTCGTTGGATCATGTTCTTTTGCATGGACCTCCCGGCTTGGGTAAAACAACACTTGCAAATATAATTGCAAATGAACTTGGTGTTGGTTTTAAAGTTACATCGGGTCCCGTACTTGACAAGCCAGGTGATTTAGCAGGTCTATTAACTTCGCTTGAAGCTAAGGATCTACTTTTTATAGATGAGATTCACCGTTTATCTCCAGTTGTGGAGGAGTATTTATACAGCGCTATGGAGGATTATCGTATTGATATACTCATTGATAAAGGTCCAAGTGCTCGTTCAATACAAATTGATTTAAATCCTTTTACGCTTATTGGTGCCACTACCAGAAGCGGTTTATTAACAAGTCCACTTCGTGCAAGATTCGGTATAAATATGCATCTTGAGTATTACGATGTTGATACCCTTACAGGGATAGTACTACGATCTGCTGATATATTGAATGTAAAATGTGATCATAACGCTGCTGCAGAGATTGCATCAAGAAGTAGAGGTACACCTCGTGTAGCAAATGCACTATTACGCAGAGTCAGGGATTTTGCTCAAGTGAAGGGTAATGGCTCGATAGATAAAACTATTTCAACTTATGCTCTTGAAGCACTTAATATTGATAAGCACGGTTTGGATGAGGTAGATAATAAAATTCTACTAACTATAATAGATAAGTTTAACGGTGGTCCCGTAGGTATATCTACTATAGCTACAGCTGTGAGTGATGATATTGGTACTATTGAAGAGGTTTATGAGCCTTTTTTAATTAAAGAAGGATTCATTAAAAGAACTCCCCGTGGAAGGGAAGTAACAGACTTGGCATATCGTCATTTAGGGAGGAAAAGAAGTGGTGAACAGCAAGGACTGCTGTTCTAAAAGAAGTTCTATAAAATTATACTTAGATAATGCACAGTTAATAGTCGCTACTTATAAAAGTACTATTCTCAAAGATCACTAAATATCAACTCGAGTTGCATACTACCTGGTCGTTTGTCCAAAATTGTAGCGGTAGGCCACATTTGATTATGTATCTCAGTTAGTACTTGCTGTCCAGAGGAATAGTAGCTTTGCTGAACTGTGGTAAACGTAGCATCTACAGGGATTAGGTAATATGTTAAGTCATAAGGCTCTCCGTCAAATTCCGCATTATAGTAATTAATCATTGAAGAGATGTTGTTGAATTTGTATGAATAAGTAGATTCATCAAATCTTTCAGATATGAAACTTGTAACATTGTCTCTTATTTTGCGATTTTCAAAGAATCCATCAAGTGAATCTTTATTAATTAAAAGTAAATGATTAGGTGGATTAATTTTTACTCTTTCATCTTCAGATGTAGTTGGTAAAGCATATACAGTAAAATTAACCATATTCAGGGCTTTTGATTGTAGGCTTTCTTGAATTTCTGAAACAGGAAACACTATTTCAGTATTTACGCCCGCCGGACTTTTTATATAAGTATAATTGGGATTGTCAATTATCAATTCTTCGTCCTTACTTACAATATGTTTTATTTGTCTTACTTCGGGTGTATTATTTACCCTAAAAGCTTCATTACGAGTTGTGTCTGTCCCTTGTGAAGATCCTTTCTTGTCGAGATAGTGATAGTGAACATAAAGAGAAGTAAGATCTACACTTATTATCGTACTATTACCAAAGTTAGTAGTAAAATAGAGACCGGGGAAAAATTCTCTGAAGCTGTCAGTGTTAGATAGTTTGCCATGTCCGGGTTTTAAATATTCAGTAAGAAACTTCTCCCCAAGCTCTTTAGGTAAATTTACACTTATGTAGTATTCTCTATAAGTGCGAGTTGAATAATCTTCTGCAGTATAAGAAACTGTCCTATAAGTTGAGTTCCTTCCCGTGAATGATTGTGTGCCAATTGGGGAAGTTGAATTAATGAATTCAATTGGGTTAACATGAGTGTAATTACCAATTCCTTTTAGAGATTCAGTTACTTCATACACAGATAATCCCATTGGTGCAATAGAGTCTCCCATCATAGTTGTATATGATATCACAGCTCTAACAGAATCAATAACTGCACCTTCTTTGAAATTTGCTCCTGTTGGGAGATAAAACTCAGCAACATATTCCGACTTAATAGATCCAAAAACAGGGTCGTTATACTCTCCTAATACTGGATATTTTGTTCTTGCATACATTGAGTCAACCTTAATCGTGCGTGCATGAAGTTGAAGTGTATCAACACCAACGTATAACCTGTCCTGACCAGGTTGAATTGACATTCCCAACTGATCAAGGGTATCGTTACATGAAATAGTAAAAATAGCGAGTAAGGTTATTGCAAGCGACTTATATAAAGATTTGAGCTTCATTAGTTTCAAAATTTGTTTCAACGGCGCAAATATCCAAAAAATTAATGTGATTTGAAAACTAAAAAAAGCTTTCTTTTAATTTTTAATGATAATTGTGTATATGAAAAGAAAAAGAGTGAATTAAGTTAAGAAGCAAATAGCGTTAACTACCAATTTTGTTGTAAAATGCTTCCATCTCGTCAGCGAGTTTTTCTTCATCTGACTGAAAAGGAAGAATTTCAAGATTGTTGTCCTTTGCGTGTTGCAATACTTCAGAGTTAACCGTCTCACTTCCTAATACTATACCATCAGAGAAGTCTATCGCAAGTTTCATGAGATTTGTATAATCCATAACACCTCTGCTTTTTACTTTTTCTATTTCCTGATCACCTATGCCTTCGAATCTCAGTTTGTCTGCAACTTTTTGATCATAAGGTTTTTTGAAAGATTCGTCGTATATAGAGCAAATAACTTTTGCGTCCATAAAACAAGGGTCATCCATGTAACCTTTCTTTATGTATAGAGGTGCGAGCGAACTAAACCAACCATGGCAATGAATGATATCAGGAACCCAACGTAGTTTTTTTATAGTCTCCATTACGCCACGTATAAAGAAAATACTGCGTTCGTCGTTATCGTCATATTCCTCACCGTTTTTGTCAACAAGAGTTTCTCTTTTTTGGAAGTACTCATCGTTGTCAATGAAGTAGACTTGCATACGAGCAGACTGAATTGAAGCAACTTTTATTATAAGTGAGTTGTCAGAATCATCAATTATAAGGTTCATTCCCGAAAGTCTGATAACCTCATGCAGTTGGTTTCTACGTTCATTTATGCACCCATATTTAGGCATAAATGCACGTATCTCCATTCCTTTTTCTTGAATTGCTTGGGGTAGATATCGTGAAGTGTTTGAAATTTCTGTTTCATCTACATATGGGTAGATTTCTTGTGAAATGTATAAAATTTTTTTCTGAGACATGTGTCTAATAATCTTAAGTTTACTACAAAGATAATAAAAAAAATCCACATAAATACAAAATTAAAATGGAGATAAGGTTTAAAGTGTTGAATATTAGAGATTTGCGGTCTATTAATGGCGATATATTGAGTGAAATAATGCAAATATCTTCTCAATGTGACAAATATTTTGTTGCTTTGCAGCATAATATCAAATTAGATAAGTGTAAAATAGACAGAATGAAATTATCAGAAACTGTAATTGATTTAAATAAACAACTTGAAGGTTATCGAGCCAAAGGCAATACCGTAGGTTTTGTTCCTACTATGGGTGCCTTGCATAATGGTCATGCAGAACTTGTAAAGCAATCTGTTTTAGATAATGATGTTACGGTTGTTAGCGTTTTTGTCAATCCAACTCAGTTTAATAATCAAGATGACTTGAAACTTTATCCACGTACGCCAGAGAAGGATTATGCACTTCTAAATAGTTTAGGTGTTGATATTGTTTTTGCTCCTTCTGTTGAAGAAATATATCCTGAACCCGATTTGCGCGTATTTGATTTTGGAGACCTGGATAAAGTAATGGAGGGAAAGTTCAGATCTGGTCACTTCAACGGTGTTGCACAGGTTGTTAGTAAGCTATTCAGTGTTATTAATCCGAAAAGAGCTTACTTTGGAGAGAAAGATTTTCAACAATTGGCAATTGTTAGAGAGATGGTAAAACAGTTGCAATTTCCAATAGAGATAATTGGAGTGCAAATTGTGAGAGAAGATAATGGATTAGCAATGAGTAGCAGAAATCAACGTTTAACCAACGATGAGAGAGAGATTGCATCATCAATTTATAAAACTCTCTATAATAGTCTTTCTATTGCAAGTAGCAGCTCTCCCCGAGATATTGAGAATTATGTAATTGATAAAATAAATAGTATATCAAAGCTTCATGTAGAATATTTTTCTATTGTTGATGGAGACAGTCTTAAGAGTATTTCCTCTTGGGATGACTCCGAAAATATTATAGGCTGCATAGCTGCATTTTGCGGTGAGGTTAGATTAATTGATAATATAAGATATAAATAATAATTTTTATGTGGATTGAAGTTTTAAAATCTAAAATACATAGAGCAACGGTAACTGATGCAGATCTTAATTATGAAGGAAGTGTTACAATTGACGAAGACCTGATTGATGCTGCTAATCTCATAATTAACGAAAAGGTTGCTATTGTTAATAATAATAATGGAGAGCGCTTTGAAACATATGTTATTCGTGGTGAAAGAGGCTCTGGTATTATATGTTTGAATGGAGCTGCTGCACGAAAAGTTCAAAAAGGTGATATTATCATCATAATGAGTTACGCATTTATGACACCTGAAGAGGCCTCAAGTTTTGAGCCAACAGTCATAAACATTAAGGATAGTACCAATACAATAAAGTAGCAGTAGTCACAATTTTATATCAAACCGTCATTTGTTGAATCAACTGACGGTTTTTAATAACACTGGGTGTATTCAAATAAACACATAGCAAAAATAAGTGCACCAATCTTTTTGAGTCTACTCGCTCAAAATTTGATTCAAGTAATTGATACTGCATTTTTGGGCAGAGTGGGAGAGGTTGAACTTGGAGCATCTGCTTTGGCCGGAATAATCTATGTTGCTATCTATACACTTGGCTTTGGTTTTAGTATGGGAAGCCAAATATTAATTGGTAGACGCAACGGCGAGAAAAATTTCAATCAAATAGGTGATATTGTAATTCAAGGTGCAATATTTCTTTTTATACCTGCAGTTCTACTCATCCCTTTATTAAGACATGCTGCGATAAACTGGATGCCAGCATTGTTTGAATCTGCTGATGTAGGAAGAGCAGTGTCTGAATATTTAGAATGGAGAGTCTTTGGATTAACATTTGCATTTGTCAACCTTATGTTTCGTGCATTCTTTATTGGAATCGCACAAACTAAAGTACTTACCATTAATGCAGTTGTAATGGGTGTAGTTAACGTAATATTTGACTATGGACTTATTTTCGGTAATCTCGGCATGCCTGAGTTGGGCATTGGTGGTGCTGCTATAGCATCGGTTATTTCAGAGTTGTCCTCAACAGTCTTTTTCTTTTTATATTTAAAGAAAAGTGTTGATCTTGATAAGTATGGATTCAATAAAATACGATTTCAATTTAGTGTCATCAAAAGAATATTAGATCTTTCAATATTCATGATGATACAATATCTTTTTTCAGTATCTACATGGTTACTTTTCTTTCTATTTATCGAGAACTATATGGGAGAAAGATCACTTGCAGTAACAAATGTTGTTCGAAGTCTTTATACTGTTGTAACAATCCCATCTCATGCAATTGGTTCAGCTACAAGCACACTTGTTAGCAATACTATTGGGGCAGGCAGACAGAGTGATGTGCTTAATTTAATTAAGCGACTATCACTAATAAGTCTTGGAGTTATGTTTGTAATGATTGTTGCCATTGCTTCTATGCCAAGAATAGTAATAAGTATTTATACCGAAAGTTCTTCATTAATTGATGAGGTAATTGCACCTCTATTCGTGATGTTATCCTCATTACCCTTCTATAGTGTAGGAGCTGTACTTTTTAGTTCAATTTCGGGAACAGGTAATACAAAGTCAGCACTAAAAATTGAAATTATTTCATTGTTGTTTTATGTAGTATATATGTGGTTTATCATTGTATATCTGAGATCTTCAGTAGCTCTTGCTTGGACTACCGAACATGTCTACTGGCTGCTTCTTACAGTTATACCTCTGTTTTACTTGCGTAGTGGTAAGTGGAAAGAGAGAAAGATTTAAGAGGATTTTTATTATCTTTAAGGACTTAAGCCACTTAAAATAAATAATAAGCACTGAAGCGACATCCAATCAAATACAAGTTTTGACCCTTATTTTTTAAACTTATGGAATCTGTTAAGGAGAAGATAGAATCATTACGTAAAAGTTTACATCAACATAATTATAATTATTATGTTTTGTCACAACCGGTAATTTCGGATTACGATTTTGATATGCTGATGCGTGAGCTTATAGAGCTTGAAGAAACTTATCCTGAGTTTCATGATCCTAACTCACCCTCGGTTCGTGTTGGAAGCGATATTAGCAATGATTTCATACAAGTTAGTCATCAATATCCTATGTTATCGCTTCAGAATTCTTACACAGAGGGTGAATTAGCCGAATTTTATAATCGAGTAAAAAGATCACTAAATGAAGAATTCCAACTTGTTTGTGAATTAAAATATGATGGGTCATCTATTTCTCTTATATATGAAAATGGGAAGCTTGTAAGGGCTGTGACACGTGGTGATGGACGAATGGGAGATGATGTTACAGAGAATGTGCGCACAATTAGAAATATACCATTAATACTTAAAGGAGAAGATTTTCCAAAATATCTTGAGCTGAGGGGGGAGATTCTGTTGCCATGGAGTTCATTTGAATCCATTAATAAAGAAAGGGAGGAGCAAGAGGAACCGCTATTTGCTAATCCCAGAAATGCAGCATCGGGCACATTAAAATTATTAAACTCACGAATTGTTGCATCAAGACGTCTCGAATCATATGTCTATAATATGTTAGGAGAGGATTTGCCTACAGATAGCCATTATAAAAACATGGAGCTTGCCCGACAATGGGGTTTAAATGTGTCAAACTCTATGAAAATTTGTACTTCTCTTGAAGAAGTTTTTGATTTTATCAATTATTGGAATCTTGAAAGATCAAACTTGCCTGTAACTACAGACGGTATAGTGATTAAGGTAGATTCACTCTCTCAGCAACGTAATCTGGGGTCAACCTCTAAATTCCCCAGGTGGTGCATAGCCTTTAAATTCAATGCTGAGCAAGCAATTACTCGACTTGAATCAGTTACCTATCAGGTTGGACGAACCGGTGCTGTTACTCCTGTGGCTAATCTTGAGGCAGTTCAACTTTCGGGAACAACTGTTAAACGTGCTTCACTTTACAATGAGGATGCTATTAATTCTCTCGACTTACATATTGGTGATATGGTTTATGTTGAAAAAGGAGGAGAAATAATACCAAAGATCACTGCAGTGGATATGAAAGCAAGAGAAAAGGTTTTTATGCTAGGAGATAAAGTAAGATTTGCAAAAGTTTGTCCCGATTGTGGTTCTACCCTTATTAGAAATGAAGATGAAGCTGTTCATTACTGCCCCAATAGTGATGGCTGTCCAACACAAATCAAGGGAAGAATAGAGCACTTTGTCACTCGCAAAGCTATGAATATAACTATTGGACCGGAGAGTATAAATCTTTTGTATGAAAAGGAACTGATAAAAGATGCTTCAGATCTTTATGATCTGCAATTCGAAGATCTCATTAAGCTAGATAGATGGGGTGAAACAAGTGCCAGAAATCTTCTTAAAAGCATTGAGTTATCAAAAACAGTGCCATACGAAAGAGTTCTTCATGCGATAGGAATACGCTTTATTGGTGAAACAGTAGCACAAAAACTTGCACAGGCATTTCCTAATATAGATTTACTTTGTCAGGCAAGTTTTGAGCAACTTACGGCAGTAGATGAAATTGGAGATAGAATTGCAAACAGTTTGATTAACTATTTCGAAAACCCAAAGTTCAAAGAGTTTATTGATAGATTAAGACAGCGTGGTGTTCAGTTTGAGTTAAGTAAAGAAAAGATTGCATCAATGACAGATAAATTAAGTGGGTTGACTTTTGTCATTAGTGGTACATTTAAACTACATTCTCGCGATGAGTATAAAGAAATTATTCTTAAGAATGGAGGCAAGAATAGTGGCTCCGTTTCTAAAAAGACTGATTATATAATAGCTGGTGATAATATGGGTCCGTCAAAACTGGAGAAGGCTAAAAAACTTGGTGTTAAAATAATTGATGAGAAGTCGTTTCTCGAATTGTTAGATTGATTAGAATTTCTTAAAATTAAATATTTTTGACTACTAAACTTAAGAACTTATCTGATAACCAATCTATTGCCTTATTTAATTTAATGATTAAGTATGATTCTATTAAGTAGCTAAAGATGGTTTATGCAAAAGTATTTAATCTTCCATAGAGAAGCTGTGTGAACCAATGTGGTGTCCATCTGCAAAGATATCAGCCTTGTAGGTTCCAGGCATAAGAAACTCTTCAATATCCCAATACATGGAAACAGGTATCTCCTCACCACCGTACTCAATTGTTCGTTTCATAGAGTAAAGTATATCACTGTTTTCGTATGAAAAACGGTTGTTCGAACTTTTAGAAAGAACGTTACCATCCGGAGACATAATTCTTATAAAAATTGTACGTTCGCCCGGTTCTGTTGTAATGTTTCGTGCAACTGTAAATGAAACTACAA
>DATGMV010000097.1:0-22997 GCA_035307185.1 Fermentimonas sp.
CCTTTCGAGAAAGAAAGAAGGATTGAGATTTATTACAAAAATAAGCTTCTTAACAAGCAATATATTGCAGATTTCGTTTGCTATGGAAAAATTATTGCTGCTCAATTGTTAAATTACCTCAAAGCAACAAGGTTTAAAGCAGGTTTACTAGTTAACTTCGGACAGCCCAAGCTTGAATATAAAAGATATGTTTTATGATTTAATTCGTGTTTTTCCGTGTTCATCCGTGGACTGGTTTTTTTAAAATATTATGACTGAATATAGAAAGATAATCGAATTCATAAGATCATTATACCCCGACAAAGATGTCATTCCTCTTCACGAACCATATTTCGCTGGTAACGAAAAGAAGTATCTACAGGACTGCATAAACAGCACTTATGTCTCTTCGGTCGGAAAATATGTTAATCGCTTTGAAGAGATGATCTGCGAGTTTACCGGAGCCAAGTATGCCGTGGCGACGGTCAATGGCACCGCTGCCCTGCATATTGCTCTTCTCTTAGCAGGGGTAAAGAGAGGGGATCTGGTTATTACCCAACCGCTGACCTTCATAGCAACCTGCAATGCCATATCCTATTGCGGCGCAGACCCTGTTTTTGTTGATGTCGATGAGCAGACCCTGGGGATGTCCCCGGATAGCCTTGAAAAATGGCTGTCCGCAAATAAAATTATTAAAGAAGTTGATGGTTTAAAGGCTTGTTTTTATGATCCAGAAAAGAATAAAGATGAAGTCCACAGATACACACAGATAAACACTGATAAAAAGAGATTTGAAAAAAATAATAATTCTTTTTCTAATGATCTGTGTTCATCCGTGTCAATCCGTGGAGAGAGAAGAATTACTGCTTGCCTTCCCGTTCACACCTTCGGGCATCCCTGCAAGATAGATAAGATTGTCGAGATCTGCAACAGATATCACATTCCAGTTGTTGAAGACGCTGCTGAATCCATCGGGAGTTACTACAAAGAACAGCACACGGGGACTTTTGGACTATCCGGTATTCTCAGTTTCAACGGTAATAAAACTATCACTACCGGTGGCGGCGGGATCATCATTACTAACAATAAAGCATTGGCAACAAAGGCAAAACACCTGACCACCCAGGCAAAGAAACCTCATCCCTGGAAATTCGAACACGATAGAATAGGCTATAATTATCGTCTCCCAAATATAAATGCTGCCCTGGGATGTGCACAGATGGAGATACTCCCGGAGATACTCGAGAATAAAAGAGAGCTAGCAGAGAGATATCGAATTTACTTTGCAGATCTGGATAAAGTAAAATACGTTAATGAACCGGAAAATTGTCGATCCAACTTCTGGCTTAATGCGGTTATCTTAGAGAACGAGAAAGAGAGGGATGATTTTCTCAAACAATCTAATGAAAATCGTGTAATGACCCGTCCTGCCTGGACATTGATGCATAGATTAGAAATGTTCAAAGATTCGATATCTGCTGACATTACTGCTGCAGAGGAGACAGAATCAAGTTTAGTTAATATACCGAGTAGCGTGAGGTATTAGAATGAAGAAGAAGATCAGAGTATATTTAAGAGCATTAGAACCGGAAGATTATTCATCATTACACAAATGGCGCAATGATGAAGAAATTGGCCATAGTTTTAGTGGAAGAAAACTTTTCACTTCGACCTTGAATGAAAAAAAATGGATAGAAGAACGGATCTTTGATAAAGAGAATGTCAGCTGTGCTATCTGTTTAAAGGAAACCGATGAATTCATAGGTTGTATTTTTCTGAATAATATTGATTTCATCAATCGCTCAGGACATTGTCCAACTTTTATTGGAGAAAAGAAACATTGGGGTAAAGGATATGCTACTGAGGCAAGAATTCTTATGCTTAGATTTGCTTTCTATGAAAAAGGATTAGAAAGAATTTGGGCTAATGTACATGAAGATAATTTAGGTTCTCTAAAAATGCTTGAGAAATGTGGATATAAAAAAGAAGGAGTATTAAGAAAATCTTCATTTGTCAATGGTGTTTTTAAAAATTATGTTGTGTTATCTGTATTGAGAGATGAATTCGACGTGGTTGCTAAAGAATACGATCTTTGAAAAATAAGATACCCAGAAACTTAGATCAAGATGAAAAAAGGCATTGATAGTCTGAAAACCTATAAAAACTGGCAGAAACTTTACGAAGATCTCTCTCCTAAGATTAAATCACCTTTCTTCTCTCCAGACTACTACAGTAGTTATCAATATGTTGAAAGAACCGAAGTGGAATGTTTTTGGAGACATCAGGACGATCATAATTATCTTTTTTATCCATATCTGATAAAGAAAATCAACAATCTCGGTTATGACCTGGAAGATGATTACTTCGATATTCAGGGTGCTTACGGATATAACGGACCTATTGGCGTAGTAGGTGATGAAAACTTCTTGAGAGAATACAACAATTCATTGAAGGAATATCTTGAGGAGAAAAGAGTAGTAACTGAGTTTGTGCGTTATTGTCCGATAATCGGAAACCGGAAGTATCATCAATATACTGAGCAAATCGATGTTCTAGATAATGTGTTCATTGATCTCAAAATTGGATTAAAAGATATATGGGATAAATCATTTAAGGGTACTGTAAGAACCGTCTTGCGTCGTAGTAGAGATTTTAATTTTGAGACTACAATACTTAAAGGATATGAAGTAGATCAAGCAACAATGGAGAAATGCCATCATATATATGCAAGTACGATGACAAGAAGAAATGCTGATATTTTTTATTTTTTTGATAAGAAGTTTTTTGAAAATCTCTTCAAGGAGATGCAAGAGAAGGTTCTACTAACAATTACTAAATATAAAGGATATCCGATAACCTTTGAGATAGTTTTATTAGATGGATTGATTGCATACAGTTATTTAAATGGAACGCTGAAAGAGTATTATAATCTCAATGCTAATACATATCAAAGGTATGAGATGATTAAATTTTTGATTGACCAAGGATATTCTATATATTCTCTTGGAGGGGGTACCAGTAGAGGAGATAGATTATATTCATTCAAGAAAAGCTTTTCAAGAGATTGCGATAATCCATTTTATATCGGAACATATGTGCATAATAGATCGATATATGAGCAAATAGTTAAGCAGTGGCAGGAAAAATATCCTGCATTAGTCGATAAATATGAAAACAGAGTTCAATGTTATCGTTATGTTGAATAAGGAGATTTAATGTCAAAAGTTCTTTTTGTATCTGTACACCCCGATGATGAAACTTTGGGTTGTGGTGGTACCATATTAAAACACAAATCTAGAGGCGATAAAATCTACTGGCTCAATTTAACTGGTCCATCAATAGATCATCCTTATGGTTTTTCGCGTGAGATGATAGAAAGGAGAGATTACCAGATTAAAAAAGTCAGTCAAGAATACAAGTTTGATAGCTCTGTTGATCTATCTCAGCCAACTCAAATGTTAGACTCTATTGAAGCAAGAATACTGATCAAAGATATAGTTGATGTTCTTAAATTATTAAATCCCAATATAATCTATATTCCTAACAGAAGCGATGTTCATTCTGACCATAGAGTAGCTTTCCAGGCAATATACTCCTGCACAAAAAACTTCCGGGCACCCTATATTAAGAAGATCTTGATGTATGAAACGCTTTCAGAGACTGAATTTGCTGCTCCATTACCTGAAAATGCCTTTATGCCTAACTACTTTGTTGACATAACTGAATTTATGGACAAAAAGATTGAGATAATGAAGATTTATGATACAGAACTAATGCCCGATCCCTATCCCCGAAGCATTCACGCCATTAAAGGATTGGCTGCTTTCAGGGGCTCCAGGAACGGCGTACAATATGCTGAAGCATTTATGTCACTGTTTGAGAAGGGGTAAATAATATGATATATGATGTTGGAGATATTCAAGATCTTTTTAGCAAAGATGATATAGTTATCGGAAAAATGGATAATTACTTTTCTCGAGTAGGAGATATAAAAAATATCAGATCTGATACTTTAGATTGGGTAAACATAGCAAATCCAAATCCTATAAAGTATATTGTTAGAAGTACGTCTCGATTTATGATATGTCCAAAGATAA
The DNA here is from genome assembly GCA_035307185.1 of Fermentimonas sp. GTDB lineage: Bacteria > Bacteroidota > Bacteroidia > Bacteroidales > Dysgonomonadaceae > Proteiniphilum. Next base: position 4,077 of record DATGMV010000097.1, read on the forward strand.
ACGAGCTAGATATACCACCCGATGTATTAAAAAGAAAGACACTTATTCTTACACAGAATCCTAATCTACTTTTTGCACGTGTTGCCCGAAAGATTTTTTCCCCTGAGCAACAATACGGTATTCACCAAACTACAATAATACATTCAGACGCAGTAATAAATCAGAATATTTTTATCGGTCCTTATACCTATATTGGGAAAGCAATAATAGAAACTGGTACGGTTATAAATGGCAACTGTTTCATTGATAATGATGTTTCGATCGGGAAAAATTCCTTAATAAAAGCGGGAGCAAGGCTAGGTCAGTCCGGTTTTGGTTTTGTCAGAAATGAAGAAGGAGAGTTCGAGGAATTTCCTCAGTTAGGTAATCTAGTTATAGGTGATAATGTTGAAATTGGTTCTAATACCTGTATTGATAGAGGATCTCTCTCAACCACTCTGATTGAAAGCGGAGTAAAGATAAACAGTAATTGTCACATAGCACACAATTCTAAAATAGGAAGAAACTCTTTCATCGGATCTAATGTTACAATCTCAGGCAGTGTGATAATAGGACAAGGTTGTTGGATAGCACCTTCTGTTACAATAAGAGATCACTTAATAATAGGAGATTATTGCATTATAGGGATAGGCTCAGTCGTTACGAAAAGCATACCTGATAACGAGGTATGGTATGGAGTACCAGCGAAATACATAAGAGATCAAGGTAAGCTAGCTAAAAGAAAATGAGATTTAGAGAATTTATTGGATCATTTTCTATTTACGGGTTTCTACCGGTATTTACTAAATCTGCCAGCTTTCTTCTCGTCCCTATTTATGTTAGAGTTTTTTCTGCTTTTGAATTCGGAATAGTCGAACTTTTAATATCTTCTGTACATTTCTTTATTTTTGCGATAAATCTTGAATTTTATGGGGCAATTGGTAGGTTTTTCTTTGAAAGAGATACTGTATCCCAAAAACGTAAACTTATTTCTACAGGGTTATGGATGACTGTAAGCACTGCAGCCATAGTCCTACTAATTTCACTAATTAATGAAAATTCAATTCTCCAAGCCATTTTCAAAAGCCAAGAATATAGATTCGAGTTCCGTTTAGGTCTCATCTGGGCGGTGTTTGCGGCAATTTCTACTTATTTGAGCGTTATTCCCCGCTATGAGAAAAAAGCCAAAAAATATGTTGTCTATAATGCATCGAGTTTAGTCGCGAAATTGCTTAGTACCGTAATATTCGTTGTTATGCTTGATCTTGGTATTGCAGGAGTAATTTGGGGGAATATTACAGGGGCAGTACTTTCAACGATATTATATGGTTCTGCTTCAAAAAAGTATTTGGGTTTTTCTTTCAGTAAAAATGATTTCAGAGAGATTTCAAAATTTGCTATTCCTCTGGTTCCGGGATTATTGATTATAGGTTTATTCCAACCAGTGATGAGAACTCTTGTTACCAGAATATATTCTACAGAGCATCTTGGTCTCTTTGGATTAGCCGCAAGAATTGTTACTATTATGGTTATAGTCGAAACAGGAATACGTTTGTCCTGGCGCCCTTTGTTGTATGAGAACATTAACAAAAACAATTTTGGAAAAGAATATAACAGAATCTCGAAATTTGTAGGTCGTTTGATCTTAGCAGCAGGTATTTTTGTTACACTATTTTCTAAAGAAGTTCTGGAGTTTATCGCTACTCCCGAGTATCTCGATGCTAGATTTTTAGTTGGATTCTTAGTTATTGGGAATGCTCTAAGTAATTTAACAACCTTAAGAGGTTTTGGTTTTGAAGTCGAAAAAAAAACATATCTGCTTTCTTTAACTAAGTTATTTGCCTATTCATTGGGAGTCCTTTTTCTTATTTATGGAGCTCTACCTTTCGGTTTAATCGGTATAGGGATATCCTTTATTATACCTATGATCATAATTTATTTAATACAAGTCAACTATACGAAACGTATTATTGCTACGAAAAAGAAAGATATTGTGGAATACATATTATGGGTTGTTTTGATAATATCTACTATGATAGTCTTGATAGACATTAGCATATATTATAGAATACTGATTTACATAATGGTAATATTAATCTCTATACCGTATTCATATTTAAATCATAAAGTTGCCAGGACGATTAATGCAAGAGTTTGAGTTTCTGACCGCCCGGCACGAAATTCCAACAAACCAGCTTATTGCCTACTTTGCGGTCTTAGCAATAATTTACATCCTGTTTTTGAGGGTTAAAAGATGGGATACACTAACTAGCCTGATTCTCTTAATGTTTATTCAGGGATTCTTTCTTGCTTTTGGGACTTGGGGAATGAGAATTTTCAAGATCGTTTTTACAGCCCTCAGCTTTATTCTTGTCTATCAAGCGAGAAGATATCCCTTAAGTAAGAACGACATCCGTGTAGTTTTTTTATTTAGTGTTTTCAGTGTTTTATACTTAATTAGTTGGTTTATAAACGATGGATTCTCCTTTTCTTTTGCAGGTCGATTCTATCATTATTTGATCCCATTCTTGCTGTTTATTGGCATTAAAAACAACAGTAATTTTCAGAAAAGAGGTGATTACTATGCAAGATTAGTCGTCACACTGTTGATATTTCAGATTATTTTTTCGATAGCCAAGATCGTTATTTTAGGAATCAGAGAAAACATCATAGGTTCTTTAGGAACAACAGGGGGTGCTATATCAGTTACTTACGCTCTTATGGGACTTGTAATCTATTGGCTATACCGGGGAGAAAAGTTTACAAAAGATGACTGGATTTTCGTGCTATTTCTATTAGTTATTCCTATTGCTTCAAATAAAAGAGGTATTTGGTTTATGTATCCCCCTTTACTGGGTCTATTACTGATAAAGAACTTGGATAAAAAACTTCTTAGCAAATTGGTATATCTAATTATTTTGGTGCCTTTCCTTATTTATTTTGGAATAAGGCTCAATCCAAGCCTTAATCCTGATAGAGTTTTATGGGGTAGTTTTGATCCTATGTATACCTATGATTATGTAATGCAATATACTACCGGAGAGGGGAGAAATACAAGGGGTTTAGGTTATGGAAGATTGGGTACTAACCAAACTATCTACTATAATCTACTGAATGATCCATTGTCAAGATCTCACTTGTTAGGATATGGGGACCGAACAATCAAATACGATGAAGAGTTTGACATTGTTCAAATCGGCATAACAGAACACACAACTATTGCTGGGTTGGGACAATCTATACTCGGATATGGTTACATAGCAACCCTTATTTTAGTATTGTTGGTGTTAAAAATGATAAGTTCTATAAGAGATCCATACAACAGATTCTTATTGGGTTTTTGGTTTCTATTTGACTTTATCATCTATACAGGTGGATTCATAAGAGTAGCGACTCATTCATTTATTTTCGTGTTTGCCATAGTATATGCCTCTTATCGTTCAAGAATGAGAATTCAAATTAATGGAAAAGGGTTTTAAGGAAATGAAGAATTGTAAAAATGATAATTATGCCATTCTATTTGTAAGTACATCTATATATAATAAAGAACAGTTTTATGCTACATTGACCGGAAAAATTTTCCTAGAGTTAGGTAAGCATATTAAAGTCACCAGCACTTTATATAATCCATACTTGGATATAGAGAAGAACGAAGTAGTTGACGACTTATTTGTTGAAAGAACGGTTCCTTGCAAGCATCAAGGCATAATTGGCAGATTACGGAATATGGTTTATATTTTATGCAACAATATTAAAGTGATTAAATCTGGAAAGTATGACTTGATTTGGATCCCAGGAACAGCAGCAAAGGTAAATATGCTTTGTTTTTATAGATTACTGTGTCCCCAAATAAAGTTTGCTATCCAGATGTTTACACCAAGTGTTAACAGAGGGAGAATAAAACGTAAGATTCTCAATTCTATCCTTCAATTCAACCTTATCTTCTACAAAAATTTATTGGTGACAAAACATTGGAGACAGGACAAGCTTTTCTTACCATCCAAAAAAATGATTGAGATCGAGGTAGGTTATCCCGATTATGGTTTTGCTGAGAGAGAAAAAGATAATCTCCGGTTATTGTATGTCGGAACTTTGTCTGGCAGGGATATTGAGAAAACAGTATATGGTTTAAAAAAAGTAATAGAAGAACGTAAAATACAAGACATATCCTATGATATAATAGGAAGTGGAAACAGATTAGCGATCCAAAAAGTAATTAACGCAATTATAGAAACCGAATTATCTGAAGTGGTAACCTATCATGGGTTTTTATCTGTAGAGGATTTAGCTGCGATAATGAAGAAATGCAATGTAGGTGTTTCTTTTGTGCCTCTCGATTCGAGGTACGGGTACTCAAGCACTAAAACTCTTGAGTATCTAATCGCTGGAATGCCTGTAATTGCAACTGATAATGAAGTCAGACGTAAGTTTATTAATTCTAAAACGGGAGTTTTATGTCAAGATACGGTCGATAGTTTTGCGAGTGCAGTATATGAAATGTATTTAAATAAAGACAAATATGATTCAAAAGCAATCAGAGAAACTCATCTCCAATATTCGATAGGAGAAACTATCAAGCACTCTTATCTACCAAAGTTACTTAATTTAATTCGAGGAACGTAGAATAATACCTTTTTTGAGCACTTAACGTTAGGGGATAACCAATGTGGATCATAACGAATATTGATATAGACCAACATAAGGATCTCAAATCAATAAAATGCAATAATTTCGCAGTTTATGCGGATAAAGAAATAGGCTATGATGAGCAATTCAGTACCTACCTAATCTTCGAAGGATATGTTCTGGGGAGAATGTCTTATGACTCTTCATTAGATGATCAAGGATTACATAGATTGGTCGCTTCTGACAAGGAATTTATCCATAAAGTCAAGGGTAACTTTTCTATAGTTAAGTTCAGCATTGATAATTTTGAAGTTTACGGAGACAGATTCGGAATTAATAAGTGGTTTTATTACTCCGATCAAGGTAAATTCATCATATCAGATTCATTAGATGAGATAGTCAAAGTAATAAAGCCTGATGTCTCACAAGAAAGTATGGCTGCTTACGCGTTAACATATCATTTCTCTGCCGGACTAACATTGTATGAAAATGTGTATCACAACAAACCTGCTCAAAAGATAATATATGAGGATGGATCCTTAAAGATAGATTCTTACTGGGATCCGAATTCATTACTGAGAATGAGCAAAGAGAGTTTTGACATTGAGGATATTGTTTTCACATTGTCTTCGCATATTGATCAACTACTGAAGATATCTCCTACTGATAAGATTTCACTTTCTTTGACAGGAGGGGCAGATACTCGTAATCTTTTAGCATTAATGTTATCTAAAGATATTAAGCCTCATTTATATACCTATGGAAATCCTGAATCAGCAGATTGTGTTAAGGCAAGAACAATAGCCCAAGGTTTAGACTTAGATCACTCAATACACGATATTAAAATGACAGTAGATCTTTTTAAAACTTATGCGGCGGAAATAGTAAAATGGGGGCAGTCTCTTACATCAATTCATCGTGTTCATAGGATTATTGCTGTTGAAAGAGAGAAAGAGTTCGCTGAAAGAATGTTCTTGGGTTCTTTAGGGGGAGAATTTGTCAAAGGTGTTAGTGAGGATGATTACATAGTACCCAAAATAGTGTATGATAATTGGGGTATCGACCGGTTATCTGATAGATCTGTTTCAAATTATTGCCAAGCTAAATCACTTAGAACAGAAAACTTAGATACTCGTAAGATATCAGATATCCTTAATCCTGAACTTTTCCAAGGAAATGTTATAGAGAAAAAGTTTAATGCTTTAGTTAACATAACAGCCCATCTGCATGATGCTCAAGACATAGTTATCTACCATTCTGCGATGAAATCAGTATTCACACCCTTTCTCGATATCGATTATTTAGAACTACTTTTTTCATCTCGGTTTACCTTCAATAATAAAGAGGTGATTAATAATCGTTTATTAAGGCGAGTTCAAAACCCTGTCTATTGTTCTAGTTTCATACAAGAGGCTTATCCCCGGTTAGGAAAGTTCAGATATAGTGGAGAACACAAACCCAATGAGGTAATTCTAAATCCCTATATTGCTGCTTTGTTAAAAGGCATCAGACAGAAGTTAGCAAGGAACTACCCACCCAATTTTCCCTTAACCAATTGGATGAGAGAATTTGTTATTCAAGAACTACCGAAATGTTATGATTATGAAAAGATCAGAAGTACATTCAAAATTGAACTATTGATTAAAGAACTTGAAACAAGAGAGATTGAACCAAAAGAGGCTGCCTGGCTGAAATATACCAATCCAATAAATATGATGTATATCATTAACAATATAGGATGATAAATCGTGAATCCCAAAGTAATGATCATATATAGCAGGGACATTAAAACCATAAGTAAATGGATGTCTGCTTGTAGTAAAGCAAAAATTGAATACACCGTTAATGATATTTTTGATAGAGATTGGCTTCGAAAAATAACTGAATCTAATCCGAATGTATTACTTTTGCGGCCCCCGGGAGCGATAGAACAAGAGAAGAATTTATATGACGAAAAGATCTATATCTTATCAAAGATACTGGGATACTTTACGTTTCCCTCCTACGAAGAGTGTATTATATATGAAAACAAGAAAATGCTGAGCTATTATCTGGAAGCCAATAAGATACCTCATCCTAAATCCTGGATGATAAACCATCATAAAGATTCTATGGAGTTTGTAAGGAATGTAAAATATCCTATAGTTTTTAAGAGTTCAATAGGTGCTTCTGGCTCAGGAGTAGTTATAGCAAAAAACTGTTCAGAAGCAAAACAATATATTAACAGAGCGTTTTCTAATAAAGGGATTCCTGTGAGAATAGGACCTAACAGAGTAACCGGATCTCCGTTATCTTGGTTAAAAAAAGCAGTTAAAAGCCCAAGATATTGTAAGCAAAGATTATCTGAATACCGAGAAAGATCCAAAAATAGATCAAAAAATTATGTGATAATTCAAGAGTACATTCCCCACGATTTCGAGTGGAGAGTTGCTAAGATAGGTAAGTCCTATTTTGCTCATAAGAAGATTAAAATCAAGGATAAGTGCAGCGGTACGAAGGGTATTGATTATGTTACTCCCCCGGAAGAATTGCTAAATTTTGTGAAAGATATCAGTGAAAAGAATAACATTTTATCGGCTGCTTTTGATCTGTTTGAATATCAGGGCTCCTATCTCGTAAACGAAATTCAGGCTATTTTCGGTCACGTACAGGATCATATCTGTGAATTTAACGGGAAACCTGGCAGATACCTTTATAAAGATAATCAATGGATTTTCGAAGAGGGTAACTTCAATACAAATGAATCCTATGATCTGAGATTGGAGGTTGCCATAGATTTATACAAAGAGGTTAATCCTAATTGAAAGTTCTCTTTGTTAGTAGTGGGAACTCTGATTTTTTTGAGATTGCCCCCTTTATCAAAAGCCAGGGAGAATCTTTAAAGAAGATTGGGGTTGATCTTGATTATTTTACCATCAAGGGTAAAGGCATTCGGGGATATCTGAGAAATATTCCGCATCTGAGAAAAAAGATAAAAGATGGTGGATACGATCTCGTACACGCCCATTATTCTCTTTCTGCGATTGTTACCTCCTTAGCAACTTCCAGAACAGTAATTGTCTCACTAATGGGAAGTGATGTCCAGGGATCCTCTTTCTGGAGATTTGTTATCAGGTTGTATTCTTCTTTTAAATGGAGAGAGATCATTGTCAAATCTGAAGAGATGAGGCAGAAAATTAAAATCAGGAGAGCACACGTAATTCCCAATGGGGTTGATCTGGAAGTCTTTAATAATCTCGATAAAGAAGAATGTAAAGAGAAACTCAATCTTGAAAAAGAGAAAAACTATATTCTTTTTGCAGCAGATCCCGATAGAAAGGTCAAAAACTATCCACTTGCCGAAAAGTCTTGCTCACAACTCATAACTCATAACTCACAACTCATAACTTTAGGCAAAACACCTCACGAAAAAATACCACTTTATCTGAATGCTTGTGACGTCCTTATCCTAACCTCCCTCTGGGAAGGCTCACCTAACATTATCAAAGAGGCAATGGCTTGTAATTGCCCTATCGTTTCTACTGATGTAGGTGATGTCAGGTGGCTTTTAGGAGATATCGAAGGGCATTATATTGCAAAACACGATCCCCAAGACTTCGCTGAGAAAATAAAGTTGGCTCTTTACTTCGGGAAGAAAACAAAAGGCAGGGAAAGGATTATTGAACTCGGACTTGATTCGGAGAGTGTAGCAAGGAGGGTTTTGGAAGTTTATAAAAAGAGTATTGAGTTGTGAGTGATGAGTTGTGAGAAAAGAGAAAGAAAGTTGTGAGTGGTGAGTGATGAGTTGTGAGAAAAGAGAAAGAAAGTTGTGAGTGATGAGTTGTGAGGAAAGAGAAAGAGAGTAATGAGTGTGATAAAAGGTTTTAGAGATTTGATTGTTTATCAAAAGGCGTTCAAACTCTCAATGGATATATTTGAGATTACCAAGCATTTTCCTAAAGAAGAGAAGTACTCACTTACAGATCAAATAAGAAGGTCATCAAGATCGATAGCAGCCAATATCCACCCTGTCAAATAGATTAATACAATGGAATATTATTATACTTATGTATTGCAGAGCGAGAAGGACAAGAAATTCTATACGGGATATACAAGGGATATTAATCTAAGATTTGAGCAACATTCAAAAGGATTAGTAGATTCAACAAAAGACAGAAGACCGTTGAAGTTGATATACTATGAAGCTTGTCTCGATAGAAAAGATGCTTTGCATCGTGAAAAGTATCTCAAAAGACATTACGGTAAAATGTTCATTAAAAATCGTCTCAAATCTTATTTGACGGGGTAAATGAAGCCTGGGCTAAAAAGATTTATCCGAAAGCATTTGTTAGTAAACTGAGTGATGCCTTAGGTGAAGAATATGAGACAGAGGTATGGTTGGATTTCTCTTCCGAAATGAAGTACATTAACCAAGAAACACATAATAGATTAACAGAAGAGTATAGCGAAGTAAGAAAAATGTTGTTATCAATAATATCTCATCCGGATAGATTTTTTAATGAGTAACTCACAACTCACAACTCTACTAGTCCCTCCCTCTCTCCCTCTCTCAGTCCCCAAAAAAAGGGCGTAATAATCATCGAAGGTCACGTGCAAGGGTTGGCGAATGCGAGGAAATAGGATGAATGAAAATTTACTATTATAGAAAGATAAGTGTATGGAAAGGTATATGAATTTCTGCCAAAAACATAACAAACGACTCATTTATGCAACTCTGCTGTTGACTATTTTTCTCTTTGCAATAGGATGTTCTGATTCGACTTCTCCGGATATTACAGGGAGTATATCAGGTAGAGTAGAGTTGCTGGTTGATGATGGTAGCGAGCCGGTTACTGACTTTTCTGGTGTGGTAGTCGCCATATACTCAAAGGCAAATTTAGATTCTACCTTAGTAAGGATCAATAACGAACATCCTAATATTGGTGTTATTATTAGCCAGGAAACAGAATTTGACCATAGAGATTATAACCCGGTAGCAATGACTGAGACGAATATTTCAGGAGATTTTCTCTTGAGAAATGTTCCGGGAGGTAATTATAATTTAGTTTTTATTAAAGAATCATGGTCAATTAAGTATCTATATAATATTACCTGCGATGCAGATAGTGAAAACAATCTGGGAGTGTTAGAAATGCACCCGAATTATATCTTATCGGGAGTAATCAATGATCCATTTGTCTTTCGTGCTGAACAACAGTACATAATAGAGAACGATGTTCATTTTGCCAACGAAGTGTCGATTGAGAATGAGTCTATTATCTCAATAGCTCCCAACAAAACGCTGAACTTTCACGGTCCTGTAAATACCGGATATTCAGAGAGAATAGGTGACAAATGGAAAGTAATTTCTACATACAGTCTTTTATCTGTAAACGCTACTGTAATTGATTCCTCAAATTATTACAATGGCGTTGCTTTCTATTCAGATGATCTTCACCTGAAGAATGGGTTTTTCAGACACTTGAGAAACTCAGTTCATATTAATTCAAGCAATGCCACATTAGAAGATATATACGTAAGAAATTTTGGTAATGGTGTATCATCATTGCAGAGTGAGATAGTCATATCAAATCTTACATTACGCGATGGTTATAATATGGGTCTGCAGTTAATGGGGATGGAAGAATTTGCTGATGTCAGTAATAGTGTATTCCTTAGATGCAGGGACGGAATTGTTGCTTATAGCGGTGGGGGTTTTTCGATATCTAATTCTTACTTTGCATACAATAATAATGCCATTTATCCGCAAAATTGTCAGGGAGAAATTAGAAATAATAGTTTTTATAATAATGGAAGAGATATCCCGATGTATATTGCATCCACAAACATAGAATATAATAATTTCTATAGATCGTTAGTAACAGGTATATATCCCCGTAACTTTGCTACTATCAACAATAACAATTTCTATACTACTGAGAGATGGTTTATAGACATAATTCGCACCTCTACCTCTTCCGGGTCCTGCGTATTTAATGATCTGGATGCGACAAACAACTACTGGGGCGTGAATAATGTCAGTGATTATTTACGTGATGGTAACTACGATGAGAATTGCTGGTATTTTATTATATATATACCCAAGAGGAATAATCCTGTGCCAGAGGCAGGTATTGAGAGACAATGACTAACAATAAAGAAGGCAGATATATTCTAAAAGATCATAATACTATTAATCGAGAAAAATGGGAAGAGTATTGTAATAATAACTTATGGCGCTATCTTCAACATACCAAATGTTTATGAATCTATTCTAGTTCATAGACTTTACTATTAATCGAATCCAACGATAAGCTAAGTTATCATTTTCTCCGCTAAGGCACATTTGATATTCCTATACGGTATTTTAAAGAAAACAGAAGAAATGAATGATCGACAAGCTATAGAAGAACTATGGAGAATATCATGAAATTATTAAGAAATATGATTGATACTTTAATTCCTCAAAAGAAGAGAGGGAATTTAAGTAGATTTTACATAATAAAGTATATCTATAATAAGTTAATGGCTCTGAATGGAGTTAAGAACATCACGGTAATTCTAGTATACGATAATTTCGGAGACAAAGTAGAAAATGAAGATGATGAGGTTTTATTGTTTGAGAATTATAATGAGTTGGGAAACCTAAAACATCATGAAAGATTAAAACACGACTTGAAAAGGAATTATTTTGAAAGAGGTTCTATACTATTTGCTTTTGCGGAAAATGAGAAGATTGTTGCGTCCACTTGGTTGCATATAAATTTTGATCCTGAAGGTGATATTGATTTGCTAAAAACAGAAAATTACTATTCAGGCGGACCAAAATTTGTTGAGATTGAATATAGAAATCAAGGATTGGGGAAGCGTCTAAATAGGAGCATCTGCTGCTATGCCTCAAAGCATGGAAAATACCCAACATACCTGGCAAATCAGATAGACAATATACCAACTATAAAGACGAGTATTAAAACAGGATTTAGATTATCCAATCTAATTATCCGGCTCAAAAGAGATGAAGTTTTAGTATTATAGGATTATTAATATGAACCAAGTGGTTGATCACACAAAAGTAGACGAAGAACAATGGTATAAATTTATAGAAAAGAATGAAAATTCAACAGTTTTTCATGATCCCATCATATTGCAGTTATACAAAGATGAAATAGGTTATGAGCCGTTTGCATTATTTTCTATAGATGAAAAAGGTGAAATTAATGCGATGCTTTTAGGTTATGTAAATACTGTTAAGAGAGGTTTGCTGTCTAGTATTTCTAGGAGATCGATTATTCTGCAGTCGCCGTTATATAATACAGAAGATGATCTGAGCCATTTATTGGAAGGGTATTTACGGCATTTCTGCCGAAAAACTATATATACCGAGATTAGAAACCATGTCGTTAATGATAGCTTAATAGAGTTATATGAAAAGTACAACTTTAAATATCATCCCCATCTGAACTATATTATCGATTGCTCTAACTACGATAAGACATGGAAATCTATTAGTAAGGATAAGAGATGGGAGATAAGAAAAGGTTTAGAAAACGGTGCTGAGATAGTAAACTATCCAAATGAAGAAGAAATCAGGCAGTTCTATGAATTATTAGAAGATTTTTATTATAATGAGTTACGCAAACCTTTACCAAGTTTTAGTTTCTTTTTGAAGTCACACAAGATTTCATCATCTCAGCCTTCGGTAGCGAAGTTCATTCTTATTAGATATCAAGATAAGATAATAAGTGGTAGTCTTTGGTTTTTTACTAACAGTAAATACATCCACGGATATTATGGAGCTACAAATAAGACCTTTCGAAAATTGTATCCAGGAACGCTAAATGAGTGGGCAGGCATTGAATATGCCATGAACAATAATATAGAGTTATTTGACTTTATGGGGGCTGGCAAACCTGAAGAAGAATATGGGGTTCGTAGTTTCAAGAAGAAATTTGGAGGGACTCTTATTGAACCTGGTAGATACAATTGCATACACCATCCCCTTAAGATGAAATTAGCAGAAATCGGATTCAAGTTAATCCAGAAGATACAGGTCTCAAAGTGAATATTCTAATAGGTATAAGTCACCCGGCTCACGTGCACTATTTTCGGATCCTGTATAAACTATTACAACGGAAACATGATGTAACAGTGATTTGTAAGAGTAATGAATCTATTAGAGAACTGCTAGACTATCATAACATTAATTATCTTAGTCTCGGGGAAAAGGGAGGCAATCTATTATCAAAAATTGGAAAGCAGACACTCTTTAACATAAAGGCATTAAATGTTCTGCGAGATAAAAAAATTGATGTTGCTTTAGGGAACTGCACAGTCCATGCTTCTCTTTTCTCAAGATGTAATAATGTGATATTTGATGATGACGATCAGGATGTTCAGCCCTTAACAAAGCACTTTGTCTCACCCTTCTCTACAACTGTGCTTTCACCAGACACCCTTTCATATGAAAACCTTAAAAATGCCGTCTACTATCCCGGATACCACGAACTAGCGTACCTGCACCCTAAAAGATTTGCTCCCGATAAAAATATTCTACGCAAGTATTGCCTGAAAGAGGGAGAACCATTCTTTATCTTAAGATTCAACGCATTTAAAGCTCACCACGATATAGGAATGGGAGGTATGTCCTTACAAAATAAACGAGATCTGATAAAATTGCTAAATAGATACGGGAAGATTTTCATTACAACAGAAGATCCGATCGAAAAAGAGTTCGAGAGTTATAAAGTGCCTGTCAGACCTGAGGAGATGCATTCTTTGATGAGTTTTGCGACAATGTTTATTTCTGATAGTCAAACAATGACTTCAGAGGCTGCTGTTTTGGGCGTACCTGCAATTAGATGTAATTCTTTCGTCGGGAGGTTATCAAACATAGAGGAATTAGAGAAGAAATACAACTTAACGTATGGCTTTCTACCGAAAGACTTCGATTGGATGTTGTATCGTATAAAAACGTTACTTGAAAACCCCAATCTAAAAGATGAGTGGAGAGAAAAAAGAAACAGAATGTTAGAAGATAAGATCGATGTGACAGCATTCTGGCTCTGGTTCATAGAAAATTACCCGAAATCAGAAGAGGAAGTGAGACACCCTGAATTTAGTTTTGAGAGATTCAAATGAAAGTGTGAGTTATAGGATATGGGATTATAATGGGAGTAGCAGGTAGGTGTTACCGGTTACCTGTTACGGGTTACGGGATTAAAATGAGGTGTAGCAAAGGGAAGTTACCTGTTACGGGTTACGAGGAAAAGATAAAAATGGTGAGAGGGGATATTGATTCATAAGGATCTGGATGTTTATAAAGAGAGTTTGAAAGTAGTTGCTCTAGTTTATGAGATCACGAAGAACTTTCCAAAAGAGGAGATATATGGACTAACATCACAGATGAAAAGAGCTGCAATATCAATACCGAGTAATATAGCAGAGGGCTGCGGCAGAAAATCAGGCAAAGAATTAATGAATTTCCTCAATATTGCATTAGGCTCTCTGATCGAACTGGAAACACAAATTGATATTGCAGTTATGCTTAAGTTTATTACTGATTCTGATGATGTAACTACTTTAAGAGAGACAATAATCATAACCAGAAAAATGACCATAGGTCTGATAAAAGCTGTTGCCCTCAAAGAAAACTCAAATACTACCCGTAACAGGTAACTCGTAACAGGTAACTCAAAAAATGAGAGACTTTACCCTAAAGACATACATAAAACTAATAGAAGCCCTCAAAGATGAGGGCTTTTCTTTTCAGACTTTTCAAGAGTTTGTGGAGAAGCCTGAAAAGAGAGCGGTAGTTATGAGGCACGATGTTGATAGACTGCCCGGGAATGCAATGAAAATTGCCGAAATTGAAAAGAAAATGGGGATTAAAGCGACTTATTACTTCAGGATGGATATTTCGGAGCGAGAGAGCATAGTGTACGCTCCAAGAGAGCCACTCCAACGCAAGAATTGAGCCACCCTTTTCGGATTAGAGAGCCACTTAGACCATACACTCACATTCAAATCTAGATTGTTGATACGATATGCAAACAGCGATAACAATCGAGGTGGCTGCTGCGTAGTGAGGCCGTAGGCCGAACGTAGCAGCAACCACCAACAGTCAGTTTTTACTCTCCTTTAATCTTGTTTTTAACATTGTCCTTTGTAAGACCATTACGTTCTCTCATTGACATTTTACCATCGATAAATATATGATACGAGTCGTGTATGATTCGGTCAAGAATGGCATCTGCAAGAGTCTCTTGCCCAATCTTCTCATGCCATCCACCGGGTCTGAATTGAGAACAGTAAATGGTTGAGGAATACTGGTATCTTGCTTCAACAATCTCAAGTAAATCTCTGGCTTCTTGATCCTTTAATGGAGTTAGTAACCATTCATCAAGTATTAGCAACTTTACCTTCTTATATTGCCGTATAATTTTTTTGAACATACCTTCACCCCTGGCAACTGCAAGTTCATCCAATAACTCCGGGAGTCGTATGTACCTTACGGGATAGTAGTTCCGACAAGCAGCAATACCGAAAGCACATCCCAACCAGGATTTACCGTTTCCGGATGCTCCTGTGATTATAATGTTACGATTCTCGCTAATAAAAGTACAAGCAGATAATCGAGTGATCTCTGATCTATCGAGTTTTCTGTCGGGATGATATTCAATATCTTCAATACAGGCCTGAGTGAACTTAAGCTTTGCTTGCTTTATCATTCTCTGAAGTTTATTGTTTTTCCGTTTTGCCCATTCAGCATCTACTAAAAGACCAAAGCGTTCTTCAAAGTGAAGATTACTAAACTCCGGGTCTCGCAACTGATTCGAGAAGGTCTCAGCCATAGTGTTTAAATGCATTTCATGCAGTTTACTGATTGTCGATTGATTTATCATCTGTCCTTCCTCCCGTAGTAATCTGAACCTCTGGTAATCTCGTACTCTGAAGGCGTATTCTTTTTTACCGGCTCTGAAGCACTACTTATCTTATCAGAACCATTTTTTAATATAGTCTGTACGGTTTTATACCCAGGATTTGGAGTATATGACAATGCTCTTTGACACGCACTTTCAAGCCTTTGAACCGAATATCTATCAGCCGATTTTAAAAGTGCCAGGCAAGATCGGTATCCTTGTTGCTCAACACGACAAGATGTCAATATAGACTTAATGACAACCGTCGTACTTTCACCTACCTGCTCAGCCCAGGAAATAAATCGATCTGTGTCCCATTCCAGATATTTTTGATGTTGTTCGGGCATATGCTCAGGCAGTGTCTGATATTGTCCAGGATAACCAAATCTTCTAACATGAGAAGCTATTCTGCAAGAGTTATAGAAAATCTCTACTACCTTACTTGTAGCCCTTACCTCAACTCGATGTTTAATGTATTCATAAGGAACGGAATAATACATTTTATCAAAGCTAATGTGATAGTTAAATTGAACAGTTGCTTGAGTCCAGGTAGCCAGTTCGTACGGCTGCAAAGGTAAAGGGATGAGCAAGTGTTGCTCTTCTTTCAGAAAGACACTTTTTCTGCTCCCTTCTTTCTTTTGAAACGGTTTTGTATTGAACTCCTCCAGTTTGACCTTTATTACCGTATTGAGTTCATGGAGCGAAAAGAAAGTATAGTTTCTCATAGCAGCAAGAATCCATGTAGAGATAACTCCGACTGTTGCTTCTGCACTCGGCTTGTCTTTTGGCTTTCTTACTCTGGCCGGAAGAACAACAGTATCGTAATAAGAGGACATCTCAGCATATATCCTGTTAACAGTAGTGTCCCGCCAAGATACAGTATCGACTCCAGTCTTTAAGTTATCAGGGACTAATATTTTGGTAGCACCTCTGATGAAATTAAAGCAGTTTATGTGAGCCTGTATCCAACTTTCCATTTTCATGGACAGAAAGGCTTCCACATAAGAATAGCCACTATATGGGAGAGCTGCGACAAAGACATAGGCTTTTATAGGTTCTCCGGTAATGTTGTTTTTGATCACAGCGGTTTTTCCGGCCCAGTCTACCTCAAGCTTTTCTGCAGGTTTATGCTGAATACGCATTGTCGCCTTTGTCTTGCAGGAATAATCATGATAATACTTACAAAACTGAGTGTACTTGTAAGGAATGCTATTACTATTCCTGCAGCTTTCGGAGTACTCATGCCATAATAGCGACAATGTCACACCGCTTTTAGCGAGCTCTCTGTGTACGTTTGCGTAATCAGGCATCCGATGCTTGCTAAGTAGGTTTTCTGCCGGAAAAAGCTTATCCTCTATCATCTGATTGGATAAACCATCAGGCAATGGCCATTCAATCTCCATTTCAACTGCCCTTTGCAGGACCTTCGATACGGTGTTTCGGGAACATGATAAGCTTGATGCTATACCTCTTCTACTTACTCCCAAACTGTTTAATCGAAGAATTTCTCGATAATTGGTCATTATATTGACCTCCATGATTTATTTACACCGTAATGGTGCATAAAACCATGGAGTTAAGTCACCAGAAAATGGCAAGGTGGCTCTGTCGAACGAAAGGGGTGGCTCAATTTGTGCGGAGAGATGGCTCAAAAACTCCGTATAGGTGGCTCTATCTGACCGTAGTATTCATCAGGATGATAAAGGGAGTCTATGACGAAGAGATCATCAAAAAGATAAGCGATTTGCGTCACGAGACAGGTTATCATTATGAGACGATGGATAGTTGCAAAGGTGATGTCGATGAAGCATATCAACTATTCTGTAAAAACCTGGAGAAGTTAAGAGAGATCGTTCCGGTAAAAACTATCTGCATGCACGGGAGTCCTTTATCGAAATACGATAATAGAGATATATGGGCAAAGTATGATTATAAAGAGTTGGGGATAATCGGGGAGCCGTATTTTGATGTTGATTATGATAAAGTTCTTTATCTGACCGATACAGGGAGAGGATGGAATAACAGAGATGCGAGTATAAGGGACAGGGTGAATCAAGGATTTGATTTAAGAGTAAAGACCACGTTTGATTTGCTTGAAAAGATAAAAGAGGGGAAGCTACCGGAGAGGGTGATTATTAATACGCATCCTCAGAGGTGGGGGGAGGAGTTTTTTCCCTGGGTGAAGGAGTTGATCTTTCAGAGGGTTAAGAATACTATAAAGTGGGTTATAGTTAAGTTAAGATAGATTTATTGATACTAATATTTCTTATTAAACTACTTTCTTTTACCGGAAAAGAAAGTGCAAAGAAACCTCCCGGCTGTACAAATTGATGGCTTAAAACCTGTGCGAGACTACCTCTCTCGACAAACTCCTCACTTCGTTCGTCGGACAGTGTCTCCGAGGCAGTCTCTTATGCGGTTTTATTAACGCCATCATTTGTAATGCCGGAAAAGCCTATGGATGATAAGCAAGTGATAGAATAGCGTCGGGTGAAACCCGACGATGGCGGTTTACCGCCATTGGGGTGGGCGGGTGGGGACATCCTGCTATTCCCCTGAACCTGACCCGTACAAGTTCCGACGGGGTGAAACGAGGATAAGAGATACAAGAACATAGGATACTAAAAAAAGATAGTGAAAGGATAATAATGGCTGAAAAGAGATTAATACATCTGATAGTGGGGGCGAGACCGAATTTTATTAAGATCGCTCCTCTATTTAGAAAGTTAAAAGAAGAGGGTGATCGTTATGAGACAATTATTGTCCATACCGGTCAGCATTACGATGATAAGATGTCAAAGATCATATTCGATGATCTCGGATTACCCAAGCCGGATAAATATCTACAGGTAGGGTCGGGGACCCACGGGAAGCAGACTGCCCTGATAATTGAGAGATATGAAGAATTCATACTGAAGAATAAGAGACCGGACCTGGTGGTGGTTGCAGGGGATGTGAATTCGACGATTGCCACTGCCCTTGTAGCGAAGAAGCTGCATATTCCTGTGGCTCATCTGGAGGCAGGGCTGAGGAGTTTTGACGAGAGGATGCCGGAAGAGATCAACAGAGTGCTTACAGACAGGATATCCGATATTCTACTAACACCTTCTTTAGATGGGAATGAAAATTTGCTAAAAGAGGGGGTTGCTAAGAACAATATCTTCTTTGTGGGTAATATGATGATAGATTCGCTGGTAGAGCAGAGGGAAAAGGCTGAAAACTCAAAGATCAAAGAGATAAGAGGACTGAAAGAGGGCGAAAAATATGCACTCATAACCCTGCACAGACCATCGAACGTGGATGAAGAAAAGGGTTTAGCCATTTTATTGGAAGCATTCGCTGCAATAGGGGAAAAGATAAAGATGATCTTCCCGATGCATCCGCGAACTCGAAAAAATATCAAGAGTCTGGGATTAGA